>NZ_MRUJ01000123.1:0-28827 GCF_002099325.1 Frankia sp. KB5
ACCACGCAGGCGGCCGCGTCGAACAGGACAAGCAGCCGGACGTAACGCCGTTCCCAGGTCACCTGAGCGCGGTAGCCGCCCGTCTCGACGGCGGCCGGGCTCACCCTCCCCGCGCTGTGCCGCCCGCCGGGCCCGGTGGCCGTGCGGCTCGGCGGTGCGCCGGCGGGCCGGCCGGCCGTTCCCGCCGGCGCGTCCGGCGGGAACGGCATCCCCTGCCCGCCGCGGGTGCGCGGAACGAAGTTCGACCCAGCGGTCGCGCGCGTGCCGCCGGACACCGTCTCCGTCACTCGTGGTCCCCCCCAGCACCGCGACGGTGCGCGTTGACGACACCGACCGGACCCGGCCGAATGGACTGGCCCAGTGGCGCCGGCACGTGCCCGAGCCCGAACGAGGATCCGAGCGGGCCCGGAGGTGTCATCGTCCTCCCCGTTCGGCGGCCCGCGGCACCCCTCGCTCAGACAGCCACGAATTCATCCCTCGGTGGTACATCGACCGGRCCTCCAGCGATCTTCCCCCCGCCACTGACTGTGGGCCATCCCGAACGACGAGCCGAACGCACGCATCATCCAGGTCCCGCTGGAGTGTGTCGGCACACACCGGAGCGAACTGGAGTACCGGACGCCGACACGGGTGGCGCTCCGTGGTCACGGGGGCAACGTTACCGGCTGCGCCAAGACGATTTACCAGCGGCCCGGCCAGGCGATGGCGGCGTGGCGCCCCGACCGCCGACCGTGGCGATGGCGTGATCCGTGCGTTTATGGYGACTCACAGTAACAGAGATGCGGTCGTCGGGCAGCGACCGCCATGACGAACCTTCCGAGTCGACGAACCTTCCAAGTCCGCCCACCGATGCGGACATGACGGACACCATCGACCCACGGACGCCTGACGCATACACTGCGCACACAAACAGCGGCGATAATGCTACTCTGCGTTATGGATCGCGGGTCTCGACTCGGGATCCGTCGGCTGCCCGCCCCCGCGGGCGCCGGGGGGTGGGGCTGTGCGATCCGGCGCGCCCCGTGCGACGTCGCCGACGTGATATCGCCGGGGTGATGTCCCCGGGATTGATGTCACCTGGAGTGATGCCGCCCGGGTGAGGCCGGTGAGCACAGTCACGGGACGGTCKGCGCCTGCCGGACGGGTGGGGGCGCCCAGGCAGGCGCCGGCTGCCGTCCCGGTCCTCCGCCGGTCTACCCGGCAGCCAGCCGCCTCAGGGCAGGGCGGTGACGACGTCCGCCAGCGGCTTGCGGGCACCGGTGTAGAACGGCGTCTCCAGCCTGGTGTGCCGTCGCGCCGCGCTGGCCCGAAGGTGCCGGATGCAGTCGACGATCCGGTGCAGCTCATCCGCCTCGAAGGCGAGCAGCCACTCGTAGTCGCCCAGTCCGAACGAAGCCACCGTGTTGGCCCGGACGTCCTCGTACTCCCGGCCCATGATCCCGTGCTCGGCTAGCATCCCGCGCCGTTCATAGTCCGGCAGCAGGTACCACTCCAGCGAGCGGTTGAACGGGTAGACGCAGAGATAACCGCGGGGGTCCTCCCGCCGGACGAAGGCGGGGATGTGGTTCTGGTTGAACTCCGCCGGCCGGTGCAGGCCGACCGCCGACCACACCGGACGCAGGTGCCCGCCCAGGGCCGTCCGCCGGAACCGCTGGTAGGTCTCCTGCAGCAGGTCCGGGTCCGGGCTCGTCCACCAGACCATCAGGTCCGCATCGGCCCGGTAGCCCGAGATCTCGTAGACACCGCGGGTGTAGACGTCCTTGGCCAGCGCCCCGTCGAGCAGGGCGGTCGCCTCGTCGATCAGCGGGGTCCGCTCGGCGGGTAGCGGACGGTCGGCCGCGAAGACCGACCATCCCGTGTAGAGCAGCTCCGCGTTGAGTTCGCGGGCCGATTTCGTAGACTCCGACATTCCCAGCCTCCTTCACCGGCGGCCGGACGCGGTCCGGGCCGGTGCACGTGATCAGATTCCCGGGCCCACCGGATCGGCCGGACTGCCCTGCGCCGTCCGGGTAGCCCTCAGCACCGCGTGCGCGGCGGTCTCCCCCGACCGGATGCAGGCCGGGATGCCTACACCGTCGTATCCCGCGCCGGCGAGGGCGATCCCCGCTGGAAGCCCCCGGCGCACCGCGGCGATCCGGTTGAGATGACCCGGCAGGTACTGCGGGAGCGCCCCGCCCCAGCGACTCACCCGGGTCGCTACCGGCCGACCGGACAGGCCGGTGATCTGCGCGATCTCCGCCGCCGCCACCCCGGCGAGCTCCACATCCCCGCGCTGCAGGTCCTGTTCGGCACCGGCGCGGCCGATGCTCGCCCGCACCACCGTGAGCCGGTCGGAGCCCAGGTGCGGCCACTTGGCGGACAGGAAGGTGGCCGCCTTCACCGCGGTGCCCGCCCGGGCGGGCACGAGGAATCCGCTGCCGGGTGGCGGCGCGGCGTCCCGGTAGACCAGCGTCACCAGGCCGACCGAGGCGTAGGGCACGCCGGCAAGCGGGGCGGAGGCATGCGGGGCCAGCGGCGCCAGCAGGGCGCGGGCCACCCCGGCAGGCACCGCGAGGATCACGGCGTCGGCCTGGAACGGCCCGAGGGCGTCCGCGCCGCCCACCCGGTCACAGTTGACCTGCCAGCCGCCCGCGGTCTTCGCGATCGAGCGGACGAGCACCCCGGTGCGCACGGTGGCGCCGGACTGCGCCGCCACTCGCGCCGCGAAGGAGCCCAGCCCCCCCCGAAGCGTGGCGAACAGCGGCGCCGTCGAGGTCGTCGTCGCGGGTCCGGTACGGGCCCGCACCCGGTGCGCGCCGAGGAGCAGCGAGCGGTCCTCGGCGAAGATGGGGACGAGCTGGGGCACGGTCGCCCGCAGCGACAGCGCGTCGGCCCGGCCCGCATACACCCCCCCGAGCAGCGGATCCACCAGCAGGTCGACGACTTCGCGCCCGACCCGCGTGCCGACGTAGCGACCGACGGTCGGATCGTCGGCGAAACGCGTCCGCGGCAGCACCAGGTCGGCGGCGGCCCGCACCAGCCCCCACGGGGACAGCACCCGCGAGCGGAGCAGGCCGAGGACGTCGGTCGGCACTCCGAGCAGGGTGTTCGGGGGGATGGGATGCAGCCGGCCGCGGATCCACAGTGAGGCTGACGTCGTGGCCGGATGCACGATCTCGTGCCCGAGCCCGATCTGCCGGGCCAGGCGGAGTCCGTCGGGAACCCGGGCGAGGAAGGACTCCGCGCCCTCTTCGACGTCCAGACCCTCGATCGGGGTGGTACGCAGCTTGCCACCGACCCGGTCCGCCGCATCGAGGACGGTCACTTCGGCGTGCCCGGCCAAGGCGCGGGCGGCCGAGAGCCCGGCGATACCCCCACCGACGATCACAACCCGCACGTTCCTGCCGCCCTTCACGTTGAGTGGTGCCGCCCGCCAGCTTTCACCATCGGGCCGGTGCCAGTGAACCGGCCCGATGAAGGCGGATCATCCGCCGTGGATCATCCGCCGTGGACAAGGTCGGCGACGTGCGCGAGCACGCCCGGATCGGTCTGCGGCAGCACCCCGTGGCCGAGGTTGAACACGTGCCCCTCTGCCTCGGCCCCGCGGGCGCAGACGTCGCGCACCTTGGCGGCGAGCACCGGTTCGGGGGCGAAGACCGCGGTCGGGTCGAGGTTTCCCTGCACGGCATGACCGGGCCCGATCCGCCGGGCGGCCTCGTCGAGAGGGACCCGCCAGTCGACGCCGACGACGTCCGCACCCGCCTGGCCCATCGCGGCGAGCAGCTCACCGGTGTTCACACCGAAGTGGATGCGCGGCACCTCACCGGCGAAGGCCGCCAGCACCCGAGCGCTGTGCGGCGCGACGTAGCGACGGTAGTCCGCCTCGTCCAGCGCCCCGGCCCAGGAGTCGAACAGCTGCAGCGCGTCAACACCGGCATCCACCTGGACGCGCAGGAAGGCGGTGGTGATGTCGGCGAGCCGGGCCAGCAGGGCGTGCCAGAGCTTCGGTTCGCTGTACATCAACGCCTTGGTGCGGGCGTGGTCGCGACTCGGTCCGCCCTCGATGAGGTAGCTCGCGAGGGTGAACGGCGCCCCGGCGAACCCGATCAGCGGGGTTGAACCCAGCTCGGCCAGCAGGAACCGGACCGCGTCGGCCACGTAGGGAACGTCGTCCGGCTCCAGTGCACGCAACGCGGCGAGCCCGACGGCGTCCCGCACGGGCTCGGCCACCACCGGTCCGATCCCGGCGACGATGTCGATGTCGAGGCCGATCGCGACCAGGGGCACCACGATGTCGGAGAAGAAGATCGCCGCGTCCGGCCGGAACCGGCGTACCGGCTGGAGCGTGATCTCCGTGATCATCTCGGCGTCCCGGCAGGAGTCGAGCATGGCGACTCCCGCGCGCAGGGCCCGGTACTCGGGCAGGACCCGCCCGGCCTGACGCATGAACCACACCGGCGTGGTCCCGGGGTGCTCCCGTCGACAGGCACGCAGGAAGGGCGCGGTGTCGGCCAGGCCGGGCCGCCGGGCGAGCGCTGMACCGCTCGGCGGGGGCGAGACGCCACCCGGCCCGGATCCGGGTCGCGCGTCAACGTGGAGGACAGGCATGGGTCGATCGTTRCACGCCTGTGGGAGGTGTGGGAGGACGGCCGTAGCGGGATGGGCCACCACACGGGCCTGACGGCTCCCAGCGGCGAGGACCGGGGAGTACGAACCGGAACGTTGCACATCCGCTATCTTCTACTCTGAGTAGAAGAACTTCCAGGTTCAGCCGGTGTCGGGCGCTCCCGCCCGTCGAGGCGGCGCTCGGCGGACGGGGACGAACGATCGAGCGGACGTGACGAATCCCGCGGTCGCCGTGGCACGGCCACGGCGCGTCCCGGGTCCCGGAGCGCCAAGGCGCCCGAACAGTGGAACACCTCAGTGTCATCTGCTACGCCGTCTGCTACTACACCGTCTGCTACGACGCCATCTGCTACGACGAGGAGTCACCGATGACCGGTCGTGCCCCGAGCGGCGCCTTCCAGCCCCTTGCCCTGGCCCGCGTCGTCTCGCTCGCCGAGGCGTCGTCCTYCCTTCTGCTGCTCGTCGCGACCGCGATCAAATACGGTGCCGGCTACCCGATCGGCGTGCGGATCCTCGGCCCGATCCACGGCGTGCTCTTCCTCACCTATTGCGCCCTCATCGGCTACCTCTCGATGGTCGGGCGCTGGCGCCGTAAGCGGACCGTACTCGCGCTGATCGCCGCGGTGCTGCCTGTCGCCCCGTTCTTCGTCGAGCGGCACTGGCTGCGCGGCGACGCCGTCCGGCTGGGCAACGCGGAGYCGGCACGCCCCACCTCGAAGCCGGCCGGCCAGGCGGGCTGAGCCTGGGGCCGGCCCGACCCCACCGGCCCACAGACCGGGCGATCCGCCCCGCACCGCCCCGAGACGGGCTCACGCGACACGCCGGAGAGAATGCACGGACATCCGCTCGTCCCGTGGCACCGTCAGTCCGGTCGGAATTGGGGTAGAGGGTGCGCGTCATCCCGCGTTCCTCTCCCTCCGGCCGTGGCGAATGGCGCGCGATCCGTGGTTATGCGCCCACCACGATCCAACGGGACGCATCACGGGCAGACGTGCGCGGGGAGTGGTGGTCGAGTGGAACAGGTCCGGATGAGCGCCGAGGATCACATCGTTCTCGTCTGCATCGCATGCCGCGACGAGCGCATCTTCGAGCAACCTCCGTGCTCCGACGGGCACGGTGACGACTGCCCGGAGTGGGCCTGCACCTCCTGTGGCACCGCGGTGCTGGTCGGGCCGGCCCCCGCGGAGCGGCCGACGACCCGGCCGAGGCCCGTGCGCGAGACCCCCGCAGTCCGAGATCTCCGCGGCCGCGATCGTGCCGCCGCGCGGATCCCGGCGTGAGCCTGCACAGTTCCGCCCCTCAGCCGGGGTACTCCGGACACCGGCTCACCGGTTCCCGCCCGCACGCAACGGGACCGAACCCGTACGCTCCGGCGTCTGGCCAGCATGATCACGACCGACGTCCTACCGTTGCCGTCATGGGGGTCGCGCAGTCATCCGAGGCGAGCCCTCCGATCTTCCTCGCGGTCACCGACGCCCTGCGCGCGGGGATCGCGCGGCTACGCCCGGAGGTGGCGGTGCACGAGGTGGCGGCACCCACCCGGGTCGCGCCGTTCTCCTTCGCTCTGGCCGGCGGGCTGACCGGGGACGAGGCCGACACCGCGGCCGGCCGGCTCATCCTGCTCATGGATCCCCAGGGACAGCCGGCCTGGCAGGGCACGGCCCGCATCGTCTGCTACGCCCGCGCGAGCATCGACCGGGAGATCGCCGGCGATCCCCTGCTCGCCGAGGTCGCCTGGTCGTGGCTGCGGGAATCATTGGAGGCGCACGGCGCGGGCGTGCGCGCCCTGGGCGGCACGGTCACGGCCACCGCGTCACAACGCTTCGGTGTGCTCGCGGCCGACGGGGACAGTTTCGACGTGGAGCTGCGCTGCTCCTGGTCACCCGACTGGGCGGAGACCGCCCTCGCATCCGACCGCGGCCCCGCGGGGCCGGACACGCAGGGCCGGCTGCCTTGGAGCGCCTCGGCGACGGTCGCCCACCTGCTCGCGTTCGGGGACCTGCTCGCGGCCATGGCCGGGCTTCCCCCACAACTGTCCGGAGTCATCACGCTACCAACTCGCCGGAGTTGACCGCGTCACACCGGCCCGCCGGACGGACAGCACCGCACCACCCACCGCGCGCCGCGGCCGACCTTCCACCGCGCACACCTCCCATTACCACGTCGTTACAAAGCGTATAAATAACGCGATTCGCTGTAGGACACGGCTACCTCCGTCAGGATTCAGACGTACGATCACCGATCGTGACGTCGACGGTTCCTGAATCAACACAGCAGGTCAGCGGGGGTGTCAGCGCAGAGGTGGAGGTACAGCCCAGCACCGGTGCTCATGAGCCCATCCCGCTGCTCATCCCTGCGGACGGGGTACCCCCCGTCATCGTTGACACCRCGGAACTCGCCGCGGCGGCGGAACGCCTCGCGGCCGGCATCGGGCCGGTCGCGTTCGACGCCGAACGCGCGTCCGGTTACCGGTACAGCCAGCGGGCCTACCTCGTCCAGATCCGACGGCGGGGCACGGGCTCGCTGCTCCTCGATCCGATCGCGCTCGAGGATCTGAGCGTCATCCAGGACGCGGTGGGCGGGGTCGAATGGGTGCTGCACGCCGCCAGCCAGGACCTTCCGTGCCTGTCCGAGCTCGGTCTGCGGCCGAGTCTGCTGTTCGACACGGAGCTCGCCGGCCGGTTGCTGGGCTACGAACGGGTCGGGCTGGGGATAATGGTCGAACGGGTGCTGGGCTACGGGCTGGAGAAGGGCCATTCGGCCGCGGACTGGTCGACCCGCCCGCTTCCCGAGCCGTGGCTGCGCTACGCGGCACTCGACGTCGAGCTGCTGGTGGAGTTGCGCGACGCGCTCGAGGCGGAGCTGATCGAACAGAACAAGATCGAGTTTGCCCGGCAGGAGTTCGCCGCGATCGTCGCGGCCCCGCCACGCGAGCCACGGGCCGAGCCGTGGCGCCGGACGAGCGGGATCCACCGAGCCCGGTCCCGCCGCCAGCTGGCGGCGGTCCGGGCGATGTGGACCGCCCGGGACCGGCTAGCTCGTACCCGTGACGTCGCGCCGGGTCGCGTCCTCCCGGACAGCGCGATCATGGACGCCGTGCTGAACGCCCCCACCGACGCGGCCGCGCTGGTCCGGCTGCCCATCTTCTCCGGACCACGGATCCGCCGCACCGCGAACGTCTGGCTCGACGCCCTGCGTGGCGCCGCCGCACTGCCCGAGGAGGAGCTGCCCGCCCCGGCCGGACCGGGCGGCGACGGTCTGCCGCCGCCCAACCGCTGGGCCGAGCGCGACCCGGTGGCCGCGTCGCGGCTGGCCCGGGTGCGGGCCGCGCTGGCCGCCCTCGCCGCCGCCCACACGATGCCGGTGGAAAACCTCCTCGAGCCCGCGTTGTCCCGGCGGCTCGCCTGGTCCCCGCCGAATCCCCTGACGGACACGGCCGTCGCCGGGGCGCTGCGGACCGGCGGGGCACGCCCCTGGCAGATCAAGCTGACGGCCGCTCCCCTGCTCACCGTCCTCGCCGAGCCGCCGGCCGAACCGACGGAACCGGCCGAACCGGCCGAACCGGCAGCCGAGCCGGCGGGCTGACGACCGGATCCGCGGGTCGTGGGCCAGGGACGGACCGGCGCATCACGGCATCGGCCTCCCCGGGCATCCGGCATCCATGGCTCCGGGATGTCTACCGGCTGGTAACCGCTGCCGTAGGCTAGCCGTGCCGGCGGTATCCGCGCCGGTGCCGGCTGGCTGTCCAGGCCCTGGAACCGGGTTTCGGACAACGGCCGACGTTCGACGGCGACGAACCGGCGGTCGGTGGCGGCCGCGGGTCGGGAGGTCCCGTGTTCGGATCATCCAGAAACTTCGTACGCGACGTCGTGTTCGTCGACGGGGTCCGAACCCCGTTCGGGAAGGCCAAGGGCGTCTACGCCGAGACCCGTGCCGACGATCTGATCGTGCGGGTGATCCGGGAGCTGCTGCGACGCAATCCTTCCCTCCCCCCCGAGCGGATCGACGAGGTGGCGATCGCGGCCACCACCCAGATCGGCGATCAAGGCCTGACCATCGGCCGGGTCGCCGCCATCCTGTCCGGGTTGCCGGAAACGGTGCCGGGCTTCGCGATCGACCGGATGTGCGCAGGCGCCGTCACGGCGGTGACCACGACGGCCTCGTCGATCGCCGTCGGCGCCTACGACGTGGCCGTGGCCGGCGGGGTGGAACACATGGGCCGCCACCCGATGGGCGAAGGCGCCGACCTCAACCCCCGGTTCGTCGCCGAACGGCTCGTGGACACCTCCGCGCTGGTGATGGGCTCGACCGCCGAGAACCTGCACGACCGGTACCCCAAGATCACCAAATCGCGGGCGGACGCCTTCGCTCTGGCCTCCCAGGAGAAGGTCGCCAAGGCGTACGCGAACGGTCAGATCCAGCCCGACCTCGTCCCGGTGGCCGCCCGGCACGTCGAGACGGGCTGGGAGTTCGTCACCGTCGACGAGCCGCCGCGACCGGACACCACGCAGGCGGGGCTCGCCGGGCTGCGCACGCCGTTCCGGCCGCACGGGCGGGTGACCGCGGGCAACTCCGCCGGGCTCAACGACGGCGCCACCGGCTGCCTGCTCGCCGCCGCCGAGGTGGCGGCCGAGCTAAGCCTGCCGGCGAAGATGAGCCTGGTGGGTTTCGCGTTCGCCGGAGTCCCCCCCGAGGTGATGGGCGTCGGGCCGATCCCGTCGACGGAGAAGGCGCTGGCCCGCACCGGCCTGACCATCGACGACATCGGCCTGTTCGAGCTGAACGAGGCCTTCGCCGTGCAGGTCCTGGCCTTCCTCGACCACTTCGGCATCGCCGAGGACGATCCCCGGGTCAACCCGTACGGCGGGGCCATCGCGTTCGGTCACCCACTGGCGTCCAGCGGGGTGCGCCTGATGACCCAGCTCGCCCGGCAGTTCGCCGAGCATCCCGAGGTGCGCTATGGCATGACGGCGATGTGCGTGGGTCTCGGCATGGGCGCCACCACGATCTGGGCGAATCCGCACCACGCCGCGGCCAACTGAGCAGGTACGACGACCGAGCAGGCACGACGACCGACCCGGGACGACCCGTCCGACACGACCGGGCCCGCGGCGGAACCGAGGGGAGATCCATGACCATCGACGAGGTGACCCTGTCCTTCCCGGGCGAGGTCGTCACGGCCGCCCACGTCCGCTACGCGCGGCTGCCCGAGGTGGCCGGGCCCGTCGCCCTGATCACCCTCGACAACGGTCATGACCACACCCGGCCGAACACCTTCGGCCCGGCCGGCCTGCGGTCCCTGCTCGCCGCCGTCGACGAGATCGAGGCGCACGACCCGCCGGTCGCCGCGATCGCCGTCACCGGCAAGCCGTTCATCTTCAGCGTGGGTGCGGACCTGTCCTTCCGCTCATCGCTCACCGACCCGGAGCGGATCCGCCCCTCGCTCGCGGCGCTCGGCCGCCTCGGGCACGAGGCCTTCGCCCGGGTGGGTGAGGGTCGCCTGGGTGACCGGAAGGTCCCGACCTTCGCCCTCGTCAACGGGGCGGCGCTGGGCGGCGGGCTGGAGCTGGCCCTGCACTGCGACTACCGGGCGCTGTCCGCCGGCATTCCCGCACTCGCCTTCCCAGAGGTCTTCCTCGGCCTCGTCCCGGGCTGGGGCGGCACCCAGCTGCTGCCCAACCTCATCGGCGCCGAACGGGCGGTGTCCGTCGTCATCGGCAACGCGCTCAGCCAGAACCGCATGCTGCGCGGCCGGCAGGCGTTCGAGCTGGGTCTCGGGGACGTGCTGCTGGAGCCGGCGGACTTCCTGGCGGAGGCGCTGCGCTGGGTGGGCCAGGTGCTGCGCGGCGATGTCGACCCGGTGGCCGCCCGCGCGCCGGTCGAGCGGGGGGCGGGCTGGGCGGAGGCGATCGCACGGGGCCGGACGCTCGCCGACGCGAAGCTGCACGGGGCCGCGCCGGCCGCCTACCGGGCGTTGGACCTCCTCGCGCTCGCCGAGACCGCCGACCGCGCCACCGGGTACGCGGCCGAGACCGAGGCCCTCGCCGATCTGTCCGTCAGCGACGAACTCGCCGCCAGCCTGTACTCCTTCGACCTCGTGCAGAAGCGGGCGAAGCGGCCGGTGGGCGGGCCGGACCCGGCGCTGGCCCGGCCCATGACGAAGGTCGGGGTGGTCGGCGCCGGCCTCATGGCAAGCCAGCTCGCCCTCGTGTTCGCGCACCGGCTCGAGGTGCCGGTGGTGCTCACCGACATCGACCAGGCCCGGCTCGACGCCGGGGTCGCGGGGGTCCACCAGGAGGTCGACAACCTCCTGCTGCGCCACCGCATCACCCCCGACCAGGCGAACCGCTACAAGGCGAACGTCACCGGATCCCTGACCAAGGACGCCTTCGCGGACGCGGACCTCGTCATCGAGGCCGTCTTCGAGAACCTGGCCGTCAAGCGGACCGTGCTCGCGGAGCTCGAGGCCGTCGTGGCGCCCACGGCCGTGCTCCTGACGAACACCTCGGCGCTGTCGGTCACCGAGATGGCCGCTGGGCTCGATCATCCCGAACGGGTAGCCGGGCTGCACTTCTTCAATCCGGTGTCGGTCCTCCCCCTGGTCGAGGTGGTCCGCGCTGCCCGCAGCGACGACGCCACCATCGCGACGACGCTGGCCGTGGCGAAGAACCTGAAGAAGAACGCGGTCCTGGTCGCCGATGCCCCGGCGTTCGTCGTCAACCGGCTGCTGACGCGGTTCCTCGGGGAGGTGCTCGGCGCGACAGAGGGCGGTACGCCGCTCGAGGAGGCCGACCACGCCCTCGATCCGCTGGGGCTGCCGATGTCCCCGATGACCCTGCTCGCCCTCGTCGGGCCGCCGGTCGCCCTGCACGTCGCGGAGACACTGCACGCGGCGTTCCCGGACCGGTTCCGGCGGCCGACGGCTCTCGCCCGGCTGGTCGAGGCGGGCCGGAGCGGCGTCTACACCACGGGCCCGGACGGCGTCCAGACCGTCGACCCGGACGCCGCCGCGCTCATCTTCACGCCGTCCCCGGCCGCCACCCCGCTGACCGGGGACGAGGTACGCGAGGCGGCGCTGCGGGCGCTCGCCGAGGAGATCCATCTGATGCTGACCGAGAAGATCGTCGCGGAGGCCGCCGACATCGACCTGTGCATGATCCTCGGCGCCGGCTGGCCGTTCCACCTCGGCGGCATCACGCCCTACCTGGACCGTAGCGGCATCAGCGAGGCCGTCACCGGGCAGCGCTTCGCCCCGCCGGGGGTCGCCACCCTGCGCTGATCCAATCGGCCGCCCTGACCATCGGCGCCGGTCAGGCCGTGCGGACCGGTGGCTCGTCGTCGCCACCGCCGCGTCGRCCATCGCCGGGGGAATCATCGAACGGGYCCGGCTGCTGAAGATCCGGGGGCAGCGACGGGTCCAAGGAGAACGGGGCGCCGGGCGTCAGCAGGCAGTAGCTTCCGGATTCCTTTCCCACCTGGTACGTCTCGTGGCTCGCCGCGGCGCTGCCGCGCCGGACGTCGACCTGAACCTCCCGGACCGTCGGGGAACCCACGGACCGGTGGATCTGCACTCTTCGCACGGCGAACGAGGCGATACCGCCCTGGACATCGTCCAGAGCCCGCATGATGATGGCGAACTCGGACGCTGGGCGGCGTTCCTGGACCGACGGGCAGAGGCGGACGTAAGCGGCCTCGTAGCGCGAGTCCCTGACCTCCATCAGGTAGGCGCGGACGGCGTTGGCAGGGCCGTCGGTGGAGCGGAGGAGCAGGAACAGACCGGTTCCGCCCGCGCCGGTCAGGAGGGCGAGCACGAGGACGAGCGGGATCAGCCACCGGGCCCGACTACGGCGGGGTGCCGGCGGCCCGCCCGGCCACCCGGGGCCGCCCCACGAGATCGGCGGGACGGGCGGGGGCCACCCGGGTGGCCGTTGCGGGTCATGGTGCACCCCCCACCCTCCTCCCACTTTCCTCACATTCGCTCCTGCATCGCATCATCAGTACACAACAGCCGAGCACCCCGCTGCCGTAGGGCGACACCGACGAGCGCCCAGACCAGGTCGGCGATCGTGGCGAGAAGCCGCGCCACCAACGCGACCAGGGTCGCCGGCCCGCTGGCGACCGCCGGCGCCAGCGCCAGYACCAGCACCGCCTCCCGCACCCCCGCCCCGGCGGGCAGCACCAGTACCAGGAATCCGGCGGTCCAGGCCAGGGCATAGGCCCCGAGGGAGAGCAGCAACAGCCGGCCGCCACCGACCGCCGGATGCAGATCCCGGACGAGCAGCCAGGTCGCCACCCCATAGCAGCAGAAGCTGAGCAGCAACCAGCCGGCTCCGGCGGCGACGGCCCGCGGGGGCAGCGGTTCGGTCAGCGGTGGGCGGCGCAGCAGCCGGAATGCCAGCGCCAGCAGGCGGGACAGCACCGGGGGACAGAGCACGACGACGAAGACGGGCACGACCGCCAGCGCCCACCAGTAGTCGGCGAGCGCCTGCGCGGAGACGAACGGCAGGGTGACCGCCGCGGCGAGCCCCCCGCTCGGCACCGCGAGCGCCAACACGACCAGGCTCGCCGAAGCCGCCTTCGGCCGGGAGACGCCGTGGTCGCGGGAGAGCTCCATCTGCGCGAGCACCGGCCACACGCTGCCCGGGATATATTTGCCGATCTGCCCGACGAAGAAGATCCGCACAGCGGCCCGCAGGGGAAGCGCGGCGCCCAACCCCCCCAGCAACGCCCGCCAGGACAACACGGTGGTACCGACGGCAAGCACGGTGACCACACCCGAGGCCACCACGCCGCCCACGGTGAGCGAGCGGACGGACTCCTCGATCTCGTTCCACTGGCTGACCATGGCGAGAACCAGTAGCCCGAGGGCCACCAGAAGCGCACCACGCACGGCCCACCAGCGTGGGCCGTGCCCAGCCCGGCGGCGGGAGGCGGCGCCCTGGCGCGCCGACACGGTGTGCTCACCCACCTGGTCAGCCTAGGACGGCGGTCGGGCCGCCACCRCGCCGGGCCCCGACACGGTGGCGGCCCGACACGGTGGCGGATCCCGACACGGTGGCGGGTCCTTGCCCGTCGGACCCCGATGACCGGGCGGCACCCGGGTGCGTCCGGGATCAGCGCACCCGAGTCAGAGCACCGGGATCAGCGCACCCGAGTCAGAGCACCGGGATCAGCGCACCCGAGTCAGAGCACCGGGATCAGCGCGCCGCGGTCAGCGCTGGTCGCCGATGGCCTCGCCGGCCCGCTCGCCCGCCGGGGCCGCTTCGCCGGGCGAGGTCGGGTCGTCCTCGATCGCCGGCTGGCGCTTCGCGACGGCCTCGACGACCTTGCGGGCGAGGTCCTGCGGGGCAAGCCCGACCTCGGCCATGACCTCGTCCCGCTTGCCGTGGTCGAGGAAGCGCTGGGCGATGCCGAAGTCCCGCAGGGGCACGTCAACGTCGGCGTCGCGCAGCAGCTGGGCCAGCGCCGCCCCGACCCCGCCRACCCGGCCGTTATCCTCGACGGTGACGACGAGGTCGTGGGCGCGGGCAAGATCGATCAGCGCCGGGTCCAGTGGCTTGACCCACCGCGGGTCGACAACGGTGATGCCGATGCCCTGGCTCGCGACCCGCTCCGCGACCTCCAGGCAGGTGGCGGCCATCGCGCCGATGGAGACCAGCAGCACCTCGCGGCGCTGGGCCACCTTCGGCGAACGGTAGAGCACGTCCACCCCGCCGACCGTGTCAATCGCCGGCACGTCCACCGCGACCTTGCCCTTGGGGAAACGCACGACGGTCGGGCCGTCGGTGTCACCCACGGCCTCACGCAGCTCCGCCCGCAGGGTCGGCGCGTCCCGCGGGGCGGCGATCGCGAGCCCCGGGACGACCTGCAGGAACGACAGGTCCCACATGCCGTTGTGCGACGCCCCGTCCTCCCCGGTGATGCCGGCCCGATCGAGCACGAACGTCACGGGCTGGCGGTGCAGGGCGACGTCCATCAGGACCTGGTCGAACGCGCGGTTGAGGAACGTGGCGTAGAGACACACGACGGGCTTGAGCCCACCCATCGCGAGCCCGGCGGCCGAGGTGACKGCGTGCTGCTCGGCGATACCGACGTCGAACACCCGGTCCGGGTAGGCCTTGGCGAAGGCGCCGAGACCAACCGGCTGGAGCATCGCGGCGGTCAGCGTGACGACGTCGGGCCGCTCGGAACCGATCTGCACGATCTCGTCCGAGAAGATGCTCGTCCAGCTGATGGTCTTCGACGTCGACACCGGCTTGCCGGTCGCCGGGTCGATGATGCCGACGCCGTGGAAGTTGTCGGCGTCGTCCTGCTCCGCCGGCGGGTAGCCGAAGCCCTTGCGGGTCACGCAGTGGACGATGACGGGCCCGCCGAAATCCCGAGCCCGGCGCAGGGCCGACTCGACCGCGACGACGTCGTGGCCGTCGACCGGGCCGACGTACTTCAGACCGAGGTCCTCGAACATGCCCTGCGGCTGGACGACGTCTTTGATGCCCTTCTTGATGCCGTGCAGCGCGTCGAACAGCGGGGGGCCGACCAGCGGGGTGCGGCCGAGGACCTGCTTGACGACGTCGAGGACCTGCTCGTACTCGGGCGCCAGCCGCAGCGCGGCGAGGTGGTCGGCGAGGCCGCCGATCGTCGGTGCGTAGGAGCGGCCGTTGTCGTTGACGACGATGACGACGGGCCGGTCGTCGGCGGCGATGTTGTTCAGCGCCTCCCAGCACATCCCGCCGGTCAGGGCGCCGTCACCGACGACGGCGACGACGGCCCGGTCCTCACCACGCAGCGCGTAGGCACGCGACAGCCCGTCGGCGTAGGACAGGGCGGTCGAGGCGTGCGAATTCTCGATGATGTCGTGCTCGGACTCGGCCCGGCTGGGGTAGCCGGAAAGGCCACCCCGCTGGCGCAGCCCGGAGAAATCGTCCGCCCGGCCGGTCAGAATCTTGTGCACATAGGACTGATGGCCGGTGTCCCAAAGGATGCGGTCGAATGGCGAATCAAACACACGATGTATTGCCAACGTCAGCTCGACAGCCCCCAGATTCGGCCCGAGGTGACCTCCCGTACGCGCGACTGCGTGAATGAGGAAATCACGGATCTCGGCCGCCAGGGTGGCGAGCTCCTCGTGGTCGAGGCGCTTGACGTCCTGCGGACTACTGATCGTGGACAGAAGCGACACGGCGTGAACTCCCTCTCCCGAAAGGGGATCGGTCCGGGTCCGGCAAAGTCTACGCAGCCCGTCTGGCCCCTTGCAGACGGGCACCCGACATGTGAGTTCCTCGTAGACCGTCAGGCAATAGGCCTGATCGCGGTAGAATCCACCTCCCCGGTTGTCCACTATTGGTCCGGATCCGAGTACGCGGATGCACACACTCTGTCGGCGTGGCGCGCGGGCGACACGCCGGCACGACCAGGTCGTGTCGGGAGCGGCCGGAAGTGGAGTCCACGGCCTTCCGGCGACACTTCTGGTACCGACGCAATCACACCAGGTTCGGATTCCGGTCCGCGCCGCGCGGCTCGAGCAGTGCCACGCACTCGACGTGGGCGGTCATCGGAAACAGGTCGAAGGCGCGCAACACGACGAGGTCGTAGCCCGCGGCCGCCGCGGCGGCGAGGTCCCGACCCAGCGCGACAGGATCGCAGGCGACGTAGGCGACCGCGCGGGGGCGATGGGCGAGCAGCGCGGCCACCACCGCCGGGCCCGCCCCGGTGCGCGGCGGGTCGAGCACCGCGAGATCGACCCGGCCGGCCGGCCCGCCCGTACCGACCACCCCACGAACGGTAGCCGGCGTCACCCGCAACGCCCGCAGCGAGACCCATGGCAGATCGGCGAGGTTGTTCGCCGCGGCCGCGACCGACGCGGCGTCGGACTCCAGCGCGATGACGCGGCCAGCGGCGCCGACATCCTCCGCGAGGAACGCCGCGAACAGGCCCGTCCCGGCATACAGGTCGAGCGCGGTCTCCCCGGCTCGGGGACGCAGGGCCTCGCGGACCGCGTCCACCAGCACGCCGGGAGCCGCCGGATGGACCTGCCAGAACACCTCCGGCCCGAGCCGGAACCTCCGCCCCCCCACCACCTCGACGACCTCCCCGGGGRCTCCGACCTCCCCGGGATCCTCGCCGGTCCCGGCGTGCTCGTCGTTGACGACCGTCCCGGCACCGGCGGGATGCACCGCCACGGCCACCTGCCCGGTCGCCGGGCTGGCCGCGACCTCGACGGCGTCGGCCCCAGGAAACCGCCGGCCGGCGAGCGCCGCGAGGACGAGGGGGTGGGCGATGCGGCAGTCCGGCGTCGCCACCACCTCGTGCGAGCGGCTCGCCCGCAGCCCGACCTCGCCGCCGGCCGTCACCGCGAAGCGCATCCGGGTCCGCCACGCCAGTCCGTCGTCGGCGCCACCGGGCCGGTCGGATCCGGTCAGCCGCTCCGGACCGCCGACGGGCACCGCCTCGACCAGCACCTCCAGCGCCGGCTCGGCGCCGGGTCCGGCCTCGGCCGCCGTCCCTAGGCCGGACCCGGCGTGCGCGGGGCTGACCCGGGCGTCGAGGCCGCCGAACCGCCGAAGGGCGTCGGCCACGACCTCGGCCTTACCGCGCCGCTGCGCCGCGAGGCCGGCATGCTGCCAGTCGCACCCCCCGCACAACCCTGGACCGGCGTGCGGGCAGGGCGCGACCACCCGGTCCGGCGAGGGCGTCAGGACGGCGACCGCGTCCGCCCGCCAGTACCGCTCGTGGGAGGCGTCGGTAACTCGGGCACGAATCCGTTCGCCGGGCAGGGCATGGCGGACGAACACCACCCGACCGCCCGAGCGGGCGACGCAGAAGCCGCCGTGGGCCACCGGCCCGACGTCGAGGTCGAGCAGCGAGCCGACCGCGATCCCCGGCACGCGGGCCTGCCGTGCGGTGCCCCCGAAGACGCGCGATCGCGCGGGCCGACGCTGTCGACTCACCGCTTCCGCTCCAACGGGCCGGGAAGCGTGGCCCGGCCCTGTCGCACCGCGCCCGCCCCGGTTCGTTCGAACCGCTGCTCGGCCAGCCTGGACGAGGCGAGCTGCCAGGGCACGCTGGTGACCATGACGCTGGGCTGGAAGAGCAGCCGGGCCTTGAGCCGCAGCGCGCTCTGGTTGTGCAGGAGATGCTCCCACCAGTGACCGACGACGTACTCCGGGACGTAGACGGCGACGACGTCGCGGGGGCTCTCCCGCCTGATCCGGGCGACGTAGTCCAGCACCGGGCGGGTCACCTCCCGGTAGGGGGAGGCCAGCACCACGAGATCGACGGTGATCCCCCGCTCCGTCCACGCCTTGCGGAGCCGATCGGCCTCCGCCTGGTCGACGGCGACCGTGACCGCGACGAGGCTGTGCGGCCGCGACGCCTTGGCGTAGGCCAGGGCCCGCAGTGTCGGGGCATGGATCTTACTGACGAGGACGACGGCGTGGATCCGGGAGGGCAGGGTCGGCGGCCCGGGTTCCGGGGTGAGTTCGACCGCGACCCGGTCGTAGTGAGCCCTGATCCCCCGCATCCCGAGAAAGATGATCGGGATAGCCAGACAGACGATCCAGGCACCGTGGGTGAACTTCGTGACCAGCACGAGGATCAGCACGGTGCCGGTGAGGCAGGCGCCGAAGAAGTTGATCGCCTGAGACCGGCGGATCCGCCGGCGGGCGGCCGGATCGGACGCCGCCGGGTCGTCCGAGCGCAGGATGCGTGCCCAGTGCCGCACCATCCCGGTCTGGCTGAGGGTGAACGAGATGAAGACCCCGAGGATGTAGAGCTGGATCAGGGCGGTGACCTGCGCGTCAAACACGACGATCAGCAGGATCGCGAAGCCGGCGAGCAGCACGATCCCGTTGGAGTAGGCCAGTCGGTCACCGCGGGTGTATAGCTGACGCGGCAGGTAGCCGTCGCGGGCGAGGATCGAACCCAGCACCGGGAAGCCGTTGAAGGCGGTGTTCGCCGCCAGCATCAGGATGAGAGCGGTGACGACGGCGATGTAGCCGAAGCCGGGCGATCCGTCCCCGAAGACGGCGGCGGCGACCTGGGCGATCACGGTCCGCTGCTCACCACTGGCGCCGATCAGGTCCCCGGTGTGCTCAGCGACATGCACGTCGGAGATCAGAGCCAGCGCGGTGACGCCGCCGAACATCGTGACTGCGATAAGCCCCAGCATCAGCAGGGTGGTCGCGGCGTTGCGGCTCTTGGGCTTCCGGAACGCGGGCACCCCGTTACTGATCGCCTCGACCCCGGTGAGCGCCGTGCATCCCGAGGCGAACGCCCGCAACACCAGGAACACCAGGGCGAATCCCGCGTAGTCACGCTCGGCGACCACCTGGTACCCAGCACTCTCGGCCCGCGGCGGATGACCGACGGCCGCCTGGACCAGCCCGGTGACGATCATTACGAAGATGCCGAGCACGAAGCCGTAGGTCGGGATGGCGAACGCCGTGCCGGACTCGCGCACCCCACGCAGGTTCATTATCGTCAGTAGGACGACGATGACGACCGCGAGGAGCACCTTGTGCGCGGCGAGCCCGGTGATAGCGGACGTCAGGTTCGCGACACCGGCCGACACCGACACCGCGACCGTGAGGACGTAGTCAACCAGCAGGGAACTGGCCACCAGCAGGCCGGCCCGCGGGCCCAGGTTGACCGAGACGACCTCGTAGTCGCCGCCGCCGCTCGGGTAGGCGTGCACGTTCTGCCGGTAGGACGCCACCACCGTCAGCATCAGGATGGCGACGGCTCCAGCAAGCCAGGGCGAGATGTGGTAGAAGGCCAGCCCACCCAGCGACAGGACAAGCAGGATCTCCTCGGTCGCGTACGACACCGAGGAAAGGGCATCGCTCGCGAAGACGGGCAAAGCGATGCGTTTAGGGAGCAATGTCTCCCCAAGCCGGTCGCTCCCGATCGGTCGACCGACGAAACCGCGCTTGAGGCGGTCCGTGAGCGCCACGCGGCGATGCTACCGACGCCAGCCACGCAGTTCAGTATCAGTGTGACGTGGCACACAGATACTCCGTATCCGGAGATCCGGCCACGTGACCTGCGCCGGTCAGCCCGGATCGGACTACCCTCAACCCTTGTGCACGTCGTGATCCTCGGCTGCGGCCGAGTCGGCTCCGCGCTTGCCCGCAGCGTCGAACGGTTCGGCCACTCAGTGGCAATCATCGACCAGAACCCCGCCGCGTTTGGGCGGCTACCGCAGGATTTTACCGGTCTGCGGGTCACCGGGATGGGCTTCGACCGCGACACCCTCATCGAGGCGGGCATCGAGCAGGCCGCCGCGTTCGCCGCCGTCTCCAGCGGGGACAATTCGAACATCATCGCCGCCCGGGTGGCCCGCGAGATGTTCGGGGTCGAGCGGGTCGTCGCGCGGATCTACGATCCCCGCCGGGCCGAGGTCTACGAGCGGCTCGGTATCCCCACCGTCGCCACGGTGCGCTGGACCCGGGACCAGATCCTCGACCGGCTCCTACCCGACGCTGTCACGCCGCAGTGGTCCGACCCGTCGGGCTCGGTGCTGCTGGCCGCTATCCCACCCGGACCCGCCTGGGTGGGCCGCCGGATCCGGGAGTTGGAGGAGTCCGCCGGGGTACGGGTGGCCTGCGTGACCCGGTTCGGCGAGGGTGTCCTGCCCGATGCCCGCACCCTCGTCCAGGACGGTGACGTGGTGCACGTGGCGGTGACGAAGGCGCACGCCTCCGAGGCGGACACGGTGCTGCGCACCGGGCCGGACGGCAAGGACTCCGGGTAGATCCGGGCAGATCTGGGCAGATCCGGGTAGATCCGGGTAGACGATGCCGCGCGAAGAGGAGAAGCGATGAGCGTGCGCCGGGTGGTGATCGCGGGGGCGGRCAAGGTCGGCCGGTCCATCGCCGCCGAACTGCTGGAGAACGGCTCCGAGGTGCTCATCATCGAGCGGGATCCGCAGAAGATCCGGACCGACGCGCTACCGGAGGCCCGGTGGCTGCTCGCGGACGCCTGCGAGCTGTCCCAACTCGACGCGGCCGGGCTGAATGAGTACACCGTCCTGGTGGCCGCCACCGGGGACGACAAGGTGAACCTCGTCGTCTCGTTGCTCGCGAAGACCGAGTTCGGCGTGCCCCGGGTAGTGGCGCGGGTCAACCATCCCAAGAACGAGTGGCTGTTCACCGAGTCGTGGGGGGTGGACGTGGCGGTGTCCGCGCCGCGCCTAATCACGGCTCTGGTCGAGGAGGCCGTCAGCGTCGGCGACCTCGTCCAGCTGATGCGGTTCCGGCAGAGCGATGCATCCCTCGTCGAGCTGACGCTGGCCGAGAACGCGCCGGTGATCGGCCAGCGGCTCAGCGAGATCACCCTGCCGGCGGACAGCGCCTTGGTGGTGATCCTGCGTGACGGACGGGCGGTCGTTCCCTCGCCCGACGCCACGTTGGAAGACGGCGACGAGATTCTCGCGGTCACGACAAATGCCGAGGCCGAGGAGAAGCTCGCTGTGCTGCTCGGTCAGGCGCCGGCAGGCGCGGGCGCGCCGGGCTGACGCGCGACAGGCTGGCGATGCGGAGGCGGTCAGCCGGCAGGCCGCCGCTCGCCGCGCGGGGGCTCGCCGCGCGGGGCGTCCTCGGCCAGCACCTCGCCGGCCACGACCGTCGAGTCGGTGGCGGCGGGGGGCAGCGGTGCGATCCGGCGGACGATGGCGAAGCTGGCCAACACCGCGACACCGAACAGCGGAAGTCCCAGGGCGATGTTGGCCGCGGCCAGCCAGYCGGGCTGGTCGGCGAGGTAGAGCACCCCCTGCACGACGAACCGCACACCGAACACAGCGATCCAGACCACCGTCGCCCACACCGCGGCCCGCCGCTGGCAGGGTACCCGCTGCCAGCTCGCATAGCGGCTGTCCAGACCGGCCATGAGATACCCCGCCACCGGCCGGCGCAGGACGATCGACAGCAGGGCCACCACCCCCCAGAGCGCGTTCTTCGCGATGYTGGGCAGGAAGAACCCCTTCGCATTCCCGGTACGAGAGGCCACGAATGCGGCGACCGCCACGGCGAACAACCCCGAGAAGGTCTGCTGGGTCGGCTCACGGCGCACGATGCGCAGCGCCAGCAGAGCGGYCGCCGTGGCAATGGCGACCGCGATGCCGGCGGTCAGTCCGGCCTCGGCGTTCACCGTCACGAACGCCACGGTGGGCACGGAGCTGTCGATGATCCCCCGTGGGCCGCCGATGGCCTCGGACATCGTCATCGGCGGCGTGTCGGGAGATGGCGTACGTGGCATGTCTGGTTGGGATCCCGTCGGGTTGGGCGGACCCGCCGACCTAGGCGCTCGCCGACGGAACGGGGAGTAGTTCGTAACGCGGGTTGAAGATGATCGGACGGTTCTCCTGCACGGTAACGCGCCCGGAGGCCTTGACCGACGCGCCAGCCCGCAGGCCCGGGATGTCCCGGCGGCCGAGGAAGACCAACGTGACGGTGCCGCTACCGTCGTAGATGTCGACCTCCAGGGCCGGTGCACCCGACCGCGCACGTACCGTCACGGCCTGGATGGTACCCGCGACGCAGATCTCGTCCCGGTCACGACAGCCGCTCATCGGGGCGGCACCCGCCGCCGCCGAGGCCGCCTGGAGGTCCTCGGCGTCGAGCTCGCTCGTCCCTGCTGTCAGTCTGTGGAGCTTGCGCCCCAACCAGCCGCGTGACTCGCCCACGGCTCCTCCGATCCGGCTCGCCGGCGACTCGGCGCAAGCAACTGCGGCTCGAGCACGTCCAGCACGTTCAACACGTCTCATGCAACGCATGACCGGTACTCAATGTGCCCGCCCCGCATGGCGCCTTCGGCGCAATGCGGGGACCCCGGGCACAGGGCGCCGTACGGGGTCTCCGTCGAATCACCTCCGGTGACCCTCCTGGGAGAACCATCGGGCGCCTTCGGCGCAATGCGGGGACCCCGGGCACAGGGCGGTCAGCGGATCTCGGCTATACGCGCACCGCGCACGGGCATCTCGGGCCGTCCGCTGGTCGCCGAGGCGACCGGTCCGCCGGAACCATCGGGGTGATCGGGGTGATCGGTGATCTCTTTAGGCAGCCTCAGGGGCAACGGATCCCGCACCGGCATCGCGCCGTCACCACGAGAAATGATCAGATTGCGCAACGCGGCGTCCAGGAGGGGGCCGGCCGCCGGATCCTGTCCGGCCGCGCCAGTCACCACCGCCCGCAGAAACCAGCGCGGACCGTCCACACCGATCATCCGGCCCGGCACGGTCTCGCCCGGCCGCCCGGTCGGCAAGCTCATCCGCAGTTCGGGGCCGTAGCGACCGTCCGCCTCCGACCCACCGCCCCCCTGAATGGTCTCCAGGATCTCGGCCCGCACCTCGTCCCACAGGCCCCGGCTCTTCGGCGCCGCGAAGACGGAGAGCTCCATCGCGCTGCGCCCGTCGGTCACCAGCACCGTCAGCGGCTTGCCGGTCGACTCCTCGACCTGGAACTGCACCTGCATGCCGTCGAGCGCCGGAATCCGCAACGACCCGAGATCGAGGCGATGCACGTCGTCATCGGGTGCCTGCGCGATGTCGTAGGGACCATCGGGCTCCGACGAGCCCCGCGAGGTGACCTTCTCGGGGACGTCCATCTCGGAGGCCCCGCGACGGTCGAACTCCCTACGTCCTCGTCCGAACACCGGTGGTCTCCTTTCCTGCCCCCCCGGCGGACCCGAAACCCCCCGTGGAGCCGAACCCGCCGCTTCCGCGCACCGAGGCCGGCAGCTCATCGACCTCCCGGAACACGGCGTGCTCCACGCGCTGCACGACCAGCTGGGCGATCCGGTCGCCCCGATGCAGGATGATCGTGTCAGATCGGTCGGTATTGATCAGAACGACTTTGATTTCTCCACGGTAACCGGCGTCCACCGTTCCCGGGGCGTTGACCACGGACAGGCCGTGCCGCGCGGCCAGGCCACTGCGCGGATGGACGAACGCCGCGTACCCGGCCGGCAGGGCGATGCTCAGACCGGTTCCGACCGTCGCCCGCTCCCCCGGGCCGAGCGTCACGTCCTGGGCCGTCACCAGGTCCGCCCCCGCGTCCGACGGCTGGGCGTACGCCGGCAGCGCCAGCTCGCGGTCCGACCGGCGGACGAGGATCTCCACCCGACCCGGTACGGCGGGCGCGGGCTGCACGGCGAGTGGCACCGCGGACGCGGGAGGCGGGGCGGTGGGCGGGGCGGTGGGCGTCGTCGGATCGGTGGCGGTCATGGCTCTCCTGGTCGAGGGTGCCCGGTCCGGGCGTGACCCCCACGCTAGGCMATGGCCCTCGTCCCGCCATCGGCCTGCCGGTCCGACGGGCCGCAGCAAGCCCCGGACTCCGGCGGGCGTATCCCGGCGTGATCGGATAGCAGATGATCCGAGAGGCCAAGACGATCCGAGGGGCCAAGCAGGCCGGTCGGGGTAAGCAGGGGGCGGGCGGACCGACATGGTCCTCGCCGAGGAACGAGAGGTGTGGGGTGGCGAAAGCAGCGTCAAAGCTGGGATGGAAGATCGTCGGCGGAGGGGCGACCGCGCTCGCGGGCATGGCCGCGAGCCGAGTCGTGAACGCCCTGTACCGCAAGGTACGCAAGTCCGACCCGCCGGCCAACCCGGCGGACCCGGACACCGCCTGGACGGAGGCCGTCGCCTGGGCGGCGATCTCGGGTCTCGCGATCGGGATCGGCCGGTTGGCGGCCGAGCGCGCGGCCGCGCGCGGATGGGCCCGGGCGACGGGTTCACCGCCGCCCGGCATGCTCCACCCGAAGACCTCCTTCTCCGAGGAGTGGACGGCATCCGAGGACTGAACGCGTGACCGACGAGCACCGACCACGAGCCGCTCTCCGGGGTACCCGGCTGCTCCTTTCCAGGCACGATGGGATCAACCGGTGCGCCGTCCGGATCGGCGGCGTCGCGATCAGCGGGAGGCTCGGATGGCCGTGTACGCCCTGGGGGACGCCGTCCCCACCATCGATCCCACGGCCTACGTCCATCCGGACGCGACGGTCATCGGCACGGTGACGATCGGGCCCGAGTCCACGGTGTGGCCGGGCGCGGTGCTGCGTGGCGACTACGGGACGATCGAGATCGGTGCCCGCACGTCCATCCAGGACGGCACGGTGATCCACGCCACCGAGGAGCTCACCACGGTAGTGGGCGACGACTGCACCGTCGGGCATCTGGCTCACCTGGAGGGTTGTGTCGTCGAGGACGGCGCCCTGGTCGGTTCCGGTTCGGTGGTACTCCACCGGGTCCGGATCGGCCGGGGCGCGCTGGTCGGCGCGGGCGCGGTCGTCGTGGGCGGCACGGTCGTGCCGCCGGGCGCGAGGGCGCTCGGCGTGCCGGCGAAGATCCTGCCGGACTCCGTCGCCCCGGGTGCCCTCGCCGCCGGGGCCGCGATCTACGTGGCGAACGGCAAGCACTACCGCGAGCAGCTACGCCGGATCGACTGACCGGTCGACCGCCGGGCCACCCACGCCTCGCCCAGCCCTCCCGGCGGGTCCGCCGACGGCCCGACGGCCGGTGCGCCCGAGGTCTCACCGTTGGGTCCCCACCCAGGTGAGCGGATGTCTCAGAGAGTGTCACAGCCGACGCCGCGCCACGTAACGGCGCGTTCCTACCGTCGTGGCATCACCCGCACCTCGGAGGATCATCTATGAGCGCCACGCTGGAAGGCGTCCCGACTACCGGCACCGTGACCGGTCCGTCCCGACGCGGCCACTGGATCGACGACTGGCGGCCCGAGGACCGCACCTTCTGGAACAACGGCGGTTCCCGCATCGCCCGCCGAAACCTGATCTTCTCGATCCTGGCCGAGCACATCGGGTTCTCGATCTGGTCGCTGTGGGCGGTGACGGTCCTGTTCCTCGGACCGGCCTACCACATCGACCCGGCCGGCAAGTTCCTGTTGACCTCGCTGCCCGCGCTCGTCGGCAGTGCGCTGCGGATCCCCTACACCTTCGCCGTCGCCCGGTTCGGGGGGCGTAACTGGACCATCTTCAGCGCGGCGTTGCTCCTCGTGCCGACGATCCTCGCGGCCGTCGTTCTCTCCCCCGGCGTCTCCTACCCCACCCTGCTGATCGTCGCCGCGGTCGCGGGGGTCGGAGGCGGTAACTTCGCCTCCTCGATGACCAACATCAACGCCTACTACCCGGAGCGGCTGAAGGGCTGGGCCCTGGGGCTGAACGCCGGCGGCGGAAACCTGGGGGTGGCCGCGATCCAGCTTGTCGGCCTGCTCGTCCTCGCCACCGCCGGCAAGGACCACCCCCGGGTCGTCCTTGCCGTCTACATCCCGCTGATCGTCCTGGTGACGCTCGGCGCGGCGCTGTTCATGGACAACCTGTCGAGCGCGAAGAACGACCGGGGGGCGATGCGCGACGTCGCCCGTGACGGTCACACCTGGGTGATATCGCTGCTCTACATCGGCACGTTCGGGTCGTTCATCGGGTTCGGCTTCGCGTTCGGCCAGGTGCTCCAGGTGCAGTTCCACGACCAGTTCAGCACCCCGATCAAGGCCGCCTACCTGACCTTCCTCGGTCCGCTGCTCGGCTCGCTGATCCGCCCGGCCGGCGGCATCCTGGCGGACCGCGTCGGCGGAGCGAAGGTCACCTTCGTCAACTTCGTGGCGATGGCGGCCGCGGCCGCGATCGTGCTCGTCGCCTCGCTGACGGAGTCGCTTCCTCTGTTCCTGGTCGGGTTCATCGCGCTGTTCGTCTTCAGTGGCGTCGGGAACGGGTCGACGTACAAGATGATCCCGGCGATCTTCCGGGCGAAGGCCCAGGCCAGCATCGACGCCGGTGGCGACCCGGTCGCGGCGCAGCACTCGGCCCGGCGGCTGTCCGGAGCCCTCATCGGCCTGGCCGGCGCGATCGGCGCGTTCGGCGGGGTGCTGGTGAACCTGGCCTTCCGGCAGTCGTTCCTGAGCTACCGGACCGGCAACGCGGCGTACATCTCCTTCATCGCCTTCTACGCGCTGTGCTTCGTGGTGACCTGGTTCGTGTATCTGCGGCCCTCGGCCAGGCGTCTTGCCGGCATCTGATCCCGGCTGTGCCCGGTGTTCAGGCCAGTTCGACGGCGACGGCGATCTCGCCGCCGGTCGGGCTCAGCRTGAGCTCCCGGATGCTGCCGGCGCTGCGCAGGTCCGCGGCCACCGACTCGACGAGGGCGACGAGGTCGGCCTCGCCGCTGATCCGGACGCTCGCGACCTCGGCCTTCTGCGACACCTTCGCCTCGGACTTGGCCCGGCGGACACCGGACAGCGCCGCCCCGACGGCACCGAGGAGCTCCACGCGGGCGCCCTCGGCGAGCTTGCGGATCTCGGCGGCGTCCGGCCAGCTCGCCCGGTGCACCGAACCGGGACGCCACCAGGACCAGACCTCCTCGGTGACGAACGGCAGGACCGGGGCGAACAGCCGGAGCAGCGCTGACAGGGCCACCGAGAGCGTGGTGTGCGCGGAGGCCGCGCCCGCCGCCCCGGAGGAGCCGTACGCCCGGCCCTTCACAAGCTCGACGTAGTCGTCACAGAACCGCCAGAAGAACGACTCGGTGACCTCGAGGGCCCGGGCGTAGTCGTAGCCGTCGAAGGCCGCGGTGGCGGCGTCGACCACGTCGGCCAAGGCGGCCAGCAGGGCACGGTCCAGCGGTTCACTGGCCGGGGCGGGGGCCGCCTCGGCGTCGGAGACCTCGGCGTCGGAGACCCCGGCGTCGGAGACCCCGGCGTCGGGGGTCACGGCAAGACCGAGCGCGAACCGGCTGGCGTTGAGGATCTTGATGGCGAGCCGGCGGCCGTTCTTCATCTGGCCGACATCGAAGGCGGTGTCGGTACCCGGCCGCCCGGACGCCGCCCAATAACGGACCGCGTCCGACCCATGCTCCTCGAGCAGGCCCATCGGGGTCACCACGTTGCCCTTGGACTTCGACATCTTCTTACGGTCCGGGTCGAGGATCCAACCGGAGATCGCCGCGTTCGACCAGGGCAGCACGTCGAACTCGGCGTGGGTGCGCACCACCGTCGAGAACAACCAGGTCCGGATGATCTCGTGCGCCTGCGGACGCAGGTCCATCGGGAAGACCCGGGAGAACAGATCGGTATCGTGCTCCCAGCCGCTGGCGATCAGTGGGGTGAGCGAAGACGTCGCCCAGGTGTCCATCACGTCGGGGTCGGCGGCAAACCCGCCGGGCACGCCCCGCTGCTCGGCGGCGTACCCGGGCGGGACGTCGCTGGACGGGTCGACCGGCAGCGAGGCCTCGTCGGGCACGATCGGCGCGTCATACCGCGGCGCACCGGCGGCGTCCAGCGGGTACCACACCGGGAACGGCACGCCGAAGAACCGCTGCCGGCTGATCAGCCAGTCGCCGTTGAGGCCGTCGACCCAGTTCTCGTAGCGGACCTTCATGTAGTCCGGGTACCAGCGCAGCTCTGGCGCAGGCTGGGGCTCTCCGTCGACTGGTCGTACACCTACGCGACGATCGACGCCCGGTCGCGGACCGTTGCGCAGCGGGCCTTTCTGCGCAACCTCGCTCGGGGGGAGGCCTATCTTGCCGAGGCCCCGACGCTGTGGGACGTCACCTTCCGTACCGCGGTGGCCCAGGCCGAGCTGGAGGACCGGGACCGCCCCGGCGCGTACCACAGCCTGGCCTTCCCCCGGTCGGGCGTCTCCGCCCCGAGCAGCGCGCCGGACCCGGCGAGCAGTTCGACGATCCGCGCCCGGGCGCTGTGCACGGTCTTTCCGGCGAGCTCGGCGTACCGCTCCCGGCCGGCCGCGGAGGTGACGGCGCCCGGTGGGTCCGGGATGAACCGGCCGTCACGGCCGATCACCGCACGCGCCGGCAGCCGCAGCTCGCGCCACCACGTCACGTCGGTGAGGTCGCCGAAGGTGCAGATCATCGCGATGCCGGATCCCTTTTCGGGGTCGGCCAACCGGTGCGCGACCACCGGGACCTCAACGTCGAACAGCGGGGTCCGCACCGTGGCGCCGAACAACGACTGGTAACGCGGGTCGTCCGGATGGGCGACCAGGGCGACGCAGGCGGGCAGCAGCTCGGGACGGGTCGTCTCGATGACAATCGGGTCCGCCAGATCCCCGGARCCCGCCAGATCCCCGGAGCCCGCCAGATCCCCGGAGCCCGCCGGGTCCAGCCCGCTGCTCGGGGCGGAGACGCCCGACCGGGGGAAGGCCAGGCTGTGGTACGCGCCGGGGCGGTCCCGGTCCTCCAGCTCGGCCTGGGCCACCGCG
>NZ_MRUJ01000124.1:0-10965 GCF_002099325.1 Frankia sp. KB5
CTCCCCCCGAGCGAGGTTGCGCAGAAAGGCCCGCTGCGCAACGGTCCGCGACCGGGCGTCGATCGTCGCGTAGGTGTACGACCAGTCGACGGAGAGCCCCAGCCTGCGCCAGAGCTGCTCGAAGCCCTTCTCGTCCTCCAGGGTCAGCCGCTCGCAGAGCTCGACGAAGTTGCGTCGCGAGATCGGGACCTGCTCCTTGCCGGGCTTGTCCGGCGGAGTGAAACCCGGGTCGTAGGGCAGCGACGGCTCGCAGCGGACAGCGAAGTAGTTCTGGACCCGGCGCTCGGTCGGCAGCCCGTTGTCGTCGAAGCCCATCGGGTAGAAGACCTCGCGACCCCGCATCCGCTGGTAGCGGGCGATCAGGTCGGTGTGGGTGTACGAGAAGACGTGCCCCACGTGCAGGGAACCGCTGACGGTCGGCGGCGGGGTGTCGATGGAGTAGACCTGCCCGCGGTCGACCGTCCGGTCGAACGCGTAGGTGCCCTCGTCCTGCCATACCGTCGACCAGCGCGCCTCGATGCCGTCCAGGCTCGGCTTCGCCGGGACCGCGCGGGTGGACCGTTCCGTACCGTCTGTCGCAACCACAAGTAACGATCCTACGGGCGCCTCGATCGTGGTCATCGACCGCCGAGGTCCCCCGGTCGGCGGACCGGCGAGGTTCCGGCCCGGGCAGGCGCCCCTGGGCCGGAGCCGGAGCCGGAACGGAACGGAAACGGGAAGCGGAAGAGGTCGACGGACGTGACACCTCTCACGTTCCATGGGGAGTACACGACCGGCCGTCTTGGCAGGATGAACCGTTGAACGGACCGTACTCCCGTGCCGATCCCCACTTCGTGCCGATCCCTGGAGCGCCGGACGATGAGCGACCTGCCAGACCCGGACGAACTGCTCGCCATTGCGCTGACGATCGCCCGTGCGGCGGGTGACCTGCTCGCGCGGGGCCGGGAGGGCACCGTGGCCGCGGAGACGACGAAGTCGTCTCCCACCGACGTCGTGACCGCTCTCGACCGCGCCTCCGAGGCGCTCGTCGCCCGGCGGCTCGCCGAACTGCGCCCCGGCGACGGACTGCTCGGCGAGGAGGGTTCGGACTCCGCCGGCACGACCGGGGTGCGCTGGATCGTCGACCCGCTCGACGGGACGGTGAACTTCCTCTACCGGCTGCCCAACTGGGCGGTCTCGATCGCCGCCGAGGTCGACGGGGAGGTCGTCGCCGGGGTTGTGCACGCCCCGGCGCTGGGCGCGACCTACACCGCCACGCGGGGCGGCGGATCGTACCGGGACGGGGAACCGCTGACCGGCTCCACGGTGACGACGCTGGCCGGCGCCCTCGTCGCAACGGGTTTCGGCTACACGGCGTCCCGCCGGGCCGCGCAGGCCGCTGTCGCCAGCCGGGTGGTGCCCCGGGTGCGCGACCTCCGTCGGATGGGTGCGGCCTCGCTGGACCTGTGCGCGGCGGCCGGCGGCCTCGTCGACGCCTACTACGAGCGTGGGCTGAAGCCCTGGGACCAGGCCGCCGGCGGCCTGGTGGCGGTGGAGGCCGGGCTGCGGGTCGGTGGGCTGCACGGCCGCCCGGCGGGCGAAGATCTCACCGTCGCCGCCCCGCCGGCCCTGTTCCCGGCGCTGACCGCCCTGCTCGCCGAGGATCCCCCCGCCGACCGCGACTGAGGTCCCCGACCGGGCGAGYCCACCACCGGCCCCGCTCACGGCCAGGGCACGACGTCGTCGATTCCGGCTGCGACGAGCGCCCGACTGAGACCGCCGCGGGAGCGGATCCCGAGGTACCACTGTCGACGGCGTAGACCGACTTGATGGTGGCGTCCCACTGTCCGGGCATGACGGTGTTCCTCCCCAACTGATACCGCTGACGGCGTGTCGCTTCTCAGTCCGGGAAACGGGAACGGGGGCGCGCGGCATGCGGACCGGCGGGCGGGGCCGGCAGGGAGCGAACCCGCCGGCCCCGGATCATCGGTCGTGGGCTACAGCAACGAGCGCAGGACGTACAGCAGGATCCCGCCGTGGCGGTAGTACTCCGCCTCGCCGGGGGTGTCGATCCGCACGACCGCCTCGAAGGTCTTGTCGCCGGCACGTACCGTGATGGGCGGGGTCCTCTCGTCCACCTCGGCGAGGCCCGTGATGGTGAACGTCTCCTCCCCGGTCAGGCCGAGCGACTCCACCGACTCGCCGGCGGGGAACTGCAGCGGCAGCACGCCCATACCGATCAGATTCGACCGGTGGATGCGCTCGTAGGACTCGGCGATGACCGCCCGCACGCCGAGCAGCGAGGTACCCTTCGCCGCCCAGTCCCGGGAGGAACCCGAGCCGTACTCCTTACCAGCCAGGATCACCAGCGGCACACCCTCGGCGGCGTATTTCTGCGCGGCGTCGTAGATGGCCAGCTGCTCGCCGTCTGGCAGGTGCCGGGTGACGCCGCCCTCGGTGCCCGGCGCCAGCCGGTTGCGCAACCGGATGTTGGCGAACGTGCCGCGGATCATCACCTCGTGGTTGCCGCGCCGCGACCCGTAGGAGTTGAAGTCGGCGGGCGCGACCCCGTGCTCGGTGAGGTAGCGGCCGGCAGGCGAGTCCTTCTTGATCGAACCAGCCGGGGAGATGTGGTCGGTGGTGACCGAGTCGCCGAGCACCGCCAGCACCCGGGCGTCGATGATGTCGGTCCGGGCCTCCGGCTTCGCCGCCATCCCCTCGAAGTACGGAGGGTGCCGGACGTAGGTGGAGTCGGGCGCCCAGGCGAACGTCCGCGACACCTCCCCGCCATCACCGAGCGGCAGCGAACGCCAGCGCTCGTCACCGGACAGGTCGGCGTAGTCGGACTCGTACATCTCGGACTGGATGGCGTCGCCGACGACCGCGGCGACCTCGGCCTCGCTCGGCCAGATGTCACGCAGGTAGACGGGCTCCCCGCCGGTGCCGGTGCCCAGCGGGTCGGTGTCGAGGTTGATGTCCATGGTGCCGGCCAGCGCGTAGGCGACCACCAGCGGCGGGGACGCCAGGTAGTTCATCTTGATGTCGGGGTTGATCCGGCCCTCGAAGTTGCGGTTGCCCGACAGCACGCTGACCACCGCCAGGTCCGCGTCGTTCACCGCGGCACTGATCTCCTCCGGCAGCGGCCCGGAGTTACCGATGCAGGTGGTGCAGCCGAACCCGACCAGGTTGAAGCCGACCTTGTCCAGGTAGGGCACGAGCCCCGCCCGCTCGTAGTAGTCCATGACCACCTTCGAGCCCGGCGCGAGGGTGGTCTTCACCCACGGCTTGCGGGTGAGCCCCTTCTCGACGGCGTTGCGGGCCAGCAGGGCAGCGCCGATCATGACCTGCGGGTTGGACGTGTTGGTGCAGGAGGTGATGGYCGCGACGGCGACGGCGCCGTGGTCGATCTCGACGCCCGTGCCGTCGGCGAGGGTGACCGCCGTCGGGTTGGACGGGCGGGCGGCGACGTCCCCGACCACGGCGTTCACCGAGATCGGGGCGTCGGAGGGCTTGTCGGCGAATGCGGCCGCCGGGTCGGAGGCCGGGAAGGACTCGGCATCCGCCTCGTCCGCGCCGCCGTTCGTGAGCACCAGGGGCTGGGCGTAGTCGACCAACGCCGCCCGGAAGGCCTGCTTCGCGCTCGCCAGCGGCACCCGGTCCTGCGGGCGCTTGGGCCCGGCAAGCGACGGCTCGACGGTGGACAGGTCCAGCTCAAGGGTGGTCGTGTAAGCGGCCTCGCGGCTCGGGTCGTGCCAGAGGCCCTGCTCCTTGGCGTACGCCTCGACCAACGCCACCAGCTCCGCGGGACGGCCGGTCAGCCTGAGGTAGTTCAGTGTCTCCGCGTCGATCGGGAAGATCGCGCAGGTGGAGCCGTACTCGGGGCTCATATTGCCGATGGTCGCCCGGTTCGCCAGCGGGACGTTCGTCACGCCGTCGCCGTAGAACTCGACGAACCGGCCGACGACGCCGTGCCGACGCAGCATCTCGGTAATGACGAGCACCATGTCGGTCGCGGTGGTGCCCGTCGGCAGCTCGCCGGTCAGCTTGAAGCCCACCACAGTGGGGATAAGCATGCTCACCGGCTGGCCGAGCATGGCGGCCTCGGCCTCGATGCCGCCGACGCCCCAGCCGAGCACGCCGAGACCGTTGATCATCGTGGTGTGGCTGTCCGTGCCCACGAGGGTGTCGGGGTAGGCCAGCGTCCCATCGGCCGTCTGCTTCGTGAAGACGACCCGGGCGAGGTGCTCCAGGTTGACCTGGTGCACGATGCCGGTGTTCGGCGGGACGACGGTGAAGTTGTCGAACGCCTCCTGACCCCAGCGCAGGAACTGGTAACGCTCCCGGTTGCGGCCGAACTCCAGCGCCGCGTTGAGCTCGAACGCGTCCGGCCGGCCGAAGTGGTCGGCGATGATCGAGTGGTCGATCACGAGCTCGGCGGGGGCCAGCGGATTGATCTTCGATGGGTCGCCGCCGAGGGCGGCCATCGCCTCCCGCATGGCGGCAAGGTCCACCACACACGGCACACCGGTGAAGTCCTGCATGATGACGCGGGCGGGCGTGAACTGGATCTCCTGGCTGGGGGCGGCCGAGGGATCCCAGTTCGCCAGCGCCCGGACGTGGTCCGCGGTGATGTTCGCGCCGTCCTCGGTACGCAGAAGGTTCTCCAACAGCACCTTGAGGCTGTAGGGGAGTCGATCGGYCCCGGGCACCGCGTCCAGCCGCCTGATCGTGTAGGTGCGATCACCCACCACGAGCGATCCGGTACTGCCGAAGGTGTCCATCGTTCTCCTCCTCGTCGCCCGCCGCCCGCCACCCGCGAGCGGCGGGGCTCGCTCCCATGGCCCCGCCCGGCTGGCCGCACCATGGTGACACCGGACCCACGGCCCCGGGTGGGCACGCATCCGGCGCCTGCCTGCCTCGGCCAGCTCCGTCCCATCCTGGCATTCCGGCGCGTCTCGCACCGCGCCCGCGACGCTGTGACCCCGCCGACCCTCCGGGTCGGCGGGAACCGCCAGGGCCTCCCGAACAAGGTCGTCACGCCCGACTCCAGCAATTACTTAACACTGCTAACAGTAGCGGAAGCTGCCGGCGGCCCCTGCCCACAACGGCGGAATGTTCGGCAATAATCACCCCACCTGCGGGTGAACTCGTTCTTTCGGTCCCCGGTGCATCCCGGCACGCTCCGGCCCGGGCCGGAGCACGCGTGCCACGACCGCGCGYCGCGCACGGCCTCGTGCAGGGCAGCGACGACGTCCTGGCTCAACGACCGGCGATCCAGCAGCTTCTCGGCCCGTGCCCGCGCGGCGAAGCCTCGGTCGCGCGCGGCGGGTGTCCGCCGGCCGGCCGCGGCGTCGGTGAGACACTCCRCCACCGCCACCGCGTCGCCGGGTGCCACCAGCCAGCCGGTCTCGTCGTCCACCAGCTCGCTGATCGCCCCGACCCGCGTCGCCACGGTCGGTACCCCGCAGGCCGACGCCACCCCGATGGCGCCGTAGTCCTCCACCCAGGAGGACACCACGTTCACATCGGCGGCGGCGTAGTACGGCCGCACGTCGCGGACACCGTGCACCCAGCGCACCGCCGCCGCGCCGGGAAGCGCCCCGGCCCAGACCCGGACCCGCTCGCGGTAACGGACCGCGGCCTCGTTGCGCCGACCGGCGACGTCCTCCCCGCCCTCGGGAGCCCCGTCAACGAGGATCAGGGTGCCGCGACCGCCCAGCTCGACGAACCGCGACCAGGCCGCCAGCAGTACCTCGTGGCCCGCCACCCCCCGGCCCGGATGGACAAGACGACCGGGCGGGTGGAAGTGCGCCACCCGCACCGCCACGAACCCGTTCTCGGGCAGATCGAGATCCGTCCGGACCCCCCGGCGCTCCCGGTCGCCCGCCGGCGTGAACCGGTCCAGATCCACGCCGTAGGACACGGTGCGCAGGCGGCGCACCGGCTGGCCGAGCGCGGCGTAGCGGCACCGGACGTCGGAGGTCGGCGCGATCAGCAGGTGATCGAGCCGACAGAGCACCCGCTCGACCGGCCGGATCAGCGGGTGGTCCAGGTGCAGAGGGTTCGCGACCATGTACACGCGGGTGATCGTGGTGCCCACGGTGGCGAGGCGGGCGGCCACCGCCGAGGCGTAGTGGTGGTAGTGGACGACGTCCGCCCCGAGCGCGGCCAGCTCCGCCCGCAGCCGGAGAATCCCACCGGCCTGACGGCGGATCGACGCTCCCCGGTGCGGCACGGGGCTCGCGACGACCTCCACGCCGCCCGCGGTCAACTCCCGGGCCAGTGGACTGTCGACGTGGTCAGGCGGGGGCATCAGGACGATGACGCGGTCCCCGCTCTCCCTTTCGGCTACGGCGTGCGCGACGGGCCACCGCGGGCCGTCCCCCGCCTCGAGCAAGGTGACTATCTTCATCGTGGGCGGTCGTCCTTCCTGGTCGTGGCCGGACGGTGGCGGTACCCGGACGGGCGGGGACGCCGGCTACCACCACACCGCCGTGATGTCGCGTTGCCAGTGCTCCATCGTGAACGGGGACCGGCGCAGCAGACGCATCGCCTCCCGGCGCTGATCAATGGTCGGGGGAACGGCGGTGAGCATCTCGGCGGTGTCGGCCCAGACCGCGTCGGAGATACGCAGCGGCAGGATCGTCACGCCGGGGAGCAGCCGGGCGATCTCGTCGACCCCGGGCAGGTCCGCGCAGAGCACGGGCGTCCCGACCGCGCAGGCCTCGAGCACGATGCCGGTCAGGCCCTCGTGGCGGGAGGTGACCAGCAGCAGCGAGGCCGCGACCAGCAGGCGTGGGATCTCAAGAACCTCGCCGATGAACTCGACGTGGTCAGCGACGCCACGTCGAGACGCCAGCGCGACCAGCCGGGCCGTCTCGGAGGCATCCTGACGACCCACGAAGAGGAGCCGGGCGTTCACAGACCGCCCCCGCAGCGCCGCGAGAATCTCCACGGCCCGGTCCCGGCTCTTCGCCGAATCCGGGCAGGCAACGTGGACGATGGTGACAAGCTCCTGATCGTCCTCGGCGAGTTCCTCCGCGCGGCGGCGGGCCGCGATGGCGACGCCGACCGGTTCCAGCTCGACGCCGTGGTAGATGACGCGGCAACGGGAGTCGAGCCGCCAGTTCTCCCGCCACAGACCCCGCATCACCGCCTCGCTCACCGCGACCAGATGGGTGGCGAACCGGTCGAGCAGCAACCGGCCGACGATCCGCCGCACCCGGCCGCCCAGGCTGTCGCCGTGCCGGTCCGGGGCATCGGCGAGGTAGGCGACGCGGCGCCGAACCCCCCCGAGCCGGGCCAGCGCGAGGACCACCCCGGAGAGGATCGTCACGTCCGCCTGCACCACCTCCGCCTGCACCACGTCCGGGCGTACCTGGCGCAGCAGCCTCAGGAAGGACCATGGAAAGCGCCAGTCGGCCCGGCAGTGGTACACCTCGCCGCCGAGCGCCCGGATCTCACCGTCGAACGCTCCTGCCGCGCCGGACGTCACCGCGAACAACAGCCGGAACTCGTCCTGGTCGAGGCGGCGGAGCAGGTTCACGGCCCCCGGATGAATGCCGGAGCGCTCCATCCGGTTCAGCACCTTCAGCACCGTTATCGGGCCCCGGCGCCGCCACCCACTCGGCCGGTGATGGAACCACGCGTCGGTGGCGACGACCCGCATGGCACCCGCCCCTCCGCCCGCACCCTCTCGATGACGATAATTTTCAGTTATCATTCAACTACATAAAGATACGAGAAGATACGGGAAGATGCGGGACGCCGCGAGGGTGGGATGGCGTCAGAAGGTGGGAGGGGGTCACAGGGGTTCCACGGCGAACGCAAGCTCGTCGTGCCGCGCGACCTGCGCCGGTATCAGCGGGTGTCCCCCGCCTGCCGCCACCGGCCGGCGGCCCCGGTCGTGCGTGGGCAGCCAGTGCCGGGTGTCGAGGACCGCACAGGCATGCCGTGCCACCTGGTCACGGTCGAAGGCGTCGTGGTCGACCAGGAGCACCACCAGATCCGCGGCCGCAAGCTCTCCCGCATCCACCTCCACCRGGGTCACCCGGGGCGGCAGCCGGGCCGCGTCGACGTGCGGGTCCGCCGCTCGCACGTGGGCACCGAGGTCGGCGAGCAGGGTGGCCACCCGCGTCGCGGGCGACTCGCGCGCATCCCCGGTGTTCTTCTTGTAGGCGAGTCCCAGCAGCAGGATGCGGCTGCCCGCGACCGACCGTCGCCGGGTGTTGAGCATCTCGGTGACCCGCCGCACCACGTGGTCAGGCATGTGGTCGTTGATGTCGTTGGCGAGCTCGACGAATCGGAAGCTGCGGCCGAGGCTGCGGCGCACCCGCCAGGACAGGTACGACGGGTCGATGGGCAGGCAGTGGCCGCCGACCCCCGGGCCGGGAGTGAACCGCAGATACCCGAACGGCTTGGTGGAGGCCGCGTCGATCGCCTCCCACACGTCGACGCCGAGTTCGTGCGCGAACATCGCCAGTTCGTTCACCAGCGCGATGTTGACATGCCGGAAGGTGTTCTCCAGCAGTTTGGTGAGTTCGGCGGTCCGGGTCGAGCCGACCGGAACCGTCCGCTCGACCACGGTGTCGTAGAAGGCGCTCACGGCCGCCAGGGAGTCCTCGTGCACCCCGGAGACGACCTTGGGGGTGTTCACCAGGTTCCACACCCGGTTACCCGGATCGATCCGCTCCGGCGAGTAGCCGAGATGGAAGTCGATACCAGGGTGCAGACCGGAACCCTCGGTGAGCAGCGGGGCGAACAGCTCCTCGGTCGTCCCCGGATAGGTCGTCGACTCCAGGATCACGGTCACGCCCGGCCGGACCAGCGGCGCGAGGCTGCGCGCCGCGCCCACGATGTAGGACAGGTCGGGAGCCCCCTCCCGCAACGGGGTAGGGACAGTGATCACCGCGACGTCGAACGCCGCGGCGCGGGCGTAGTCCGACGTCGGCTCGTACCGGCCCGACCCCAACGCTGCCACGAGCTGCCTGTCGGGGATGTCCTCGACGTAGGACCGCGCGGCGGCCAGCCGGGCGACACGGCTCTCGTCCACGTCCACCCCGACGACCCGCCAACCCACATCGACCGCCCGCATCGCGAGCGGGAGACCGACGTATCCCTGCCCGACGACCACCAGCTTCTTCGAAGTCATACACATAGTGTGTCAGATTGTTTACATAGAGAGAGGTAGGTGGCTAGCTGTGTCCTGGGTCGGCGGACGGATCGCCGGATCCGGTGCGCCCGGACGGCCCGGTTCCGGCGGGGGGGCGACCACCCGGGCCAGAATTCGCGCGATGCGGCGGGCGGCGTGGCCGTCCCACAAGGCCGGACGCCGGGGCGCAGGCGGCCGCTCCAGGGTGTCGAACGCGGCCGTGACCACCACCCTCCGGTCCCGACCCACCACCCGGTTGGTACCCTCGGTAACAGTCAATGGACGTTCCGTCGAGTCACGGAGCGTCAGGCATGGTACTCCCAGCACGGTGGACTCCTCCTGCACGCCGCCGGAATCGGTGAGCACGAGACGCGCCCCGGCCTGCAACGCCAGGGAGTCGAGATAGCCCACGGGTCCGAGCAGCCGAACCCCCGGAGGGAGCATCCCGGCCAGCCGCGCCGCCGTACGGGGATGCGCCGGGAAGACCAGCGGGCAGCGCACCGCGATCTCCCCGAGCGCCCCGAGCAGCCCGGCGAGCACGTCCGGATCGTCGACGTTGGCGGGCCGGTGCATGGTCACCAGGCCGTACCCGCCCGGGTGCAGGCCGAGCTCGGTCAGCGTCGGCCGGCCCAGCGCCTCGTCCCGGCACGCCAGGAGGGTGTCCACCATGACGTTGCCGACGAGATGGACCGCCCGGGGGGGCAGGCCCTCCCGGTACAGATGCTCCACCGCGTCCGGTGAGGTCGCGAACAGCTGGTCGCACACGTGGTCGGTGACAACACGGTTGATCTCCTCGGGCATGGACCGGTCACCGCTACGCAGTCCCGCCTCCACGTGGGCAACGGGCACGCCCGCCTTCGCCGCGACGAGCGCACAGGCCAGAGTTGAGTTGACATCGCCGACCACGACGACGATCTCCGGGGCAAGCCGGTCGAGCAACGGCTCGAACGACGTCATGACCGCGGCCGTCTGCACGGCGTGGGAGCCCGATCCGGCCGCGAGGTGATGGTCAGGGGGGCGCAGCCCGAGATCGGCGAAGAACACCTCGCTCATCGCCTCGTCATAGTGCTGTCCGGTGTGCACGAGCGTGGTCCGGAAACCCTCCGCGTCGAGGGCGTCCAGAATCGGCTTGATCTTGATGAAGTTCGGCCGCGCCCCGGCCACGACCACCGCGTGCGGCCTCGGCGCGAGCCCGGACTCGGCGAGCATCGGGACCGGTCCGGACCGGCGGCGCGCGGCCGCGAGTGGAGCCCGCGGCGCGGGCAGACCATCCACCGGTACACCGGCGACGGGCTCACCACCCGCAGGTACGCCGGTCACGAGCGGACCCCGGAACGATCCGATCCGCCGCGCGGCTGGTCGACGACGGTAGGCCCGGCGGGACGGGCCGCCCCAGCCCGCCCGGCGGGGGCCGCGAGCCCGTCGCGCGCGGCCGATTCCGTCTCGGTGGCGACGTCGGCGTCCACCATCATCGCCACCAACTCCTCGAACCCCACCCGCGGCTTCCACCCCAACACCTCCCGCGCCTTCGACGAATCCCCCACCAGCACATCCACCTCAGCCGGCCGGAAAAACCGGGGATCCTGCCGCACGAACCCCGACCAGTCCGAGATCCCCACCCGCCCGAACGCCACATCCAACAACTCCCGGATACTGTGCGTCTCCCCGGTCGCCACCACATAATCGTCCGGCGCGTCCTGCTGCAGCATCCGCCACATCGCCTCCACGTAATCCCCCGCGAAACCCCAGTCCCGCCGCGACTCCAGATTCCCCAACGACAACGAGTCCTGCAACCCCAACGAAATCCGCGCCACCGCCCGCGAGATCTTCCGGGT
>NZ_MRUJ01000125.1:0-4502 GCF_002099325.1 Frankia sp. KB5
CACCGAGGGAACCGGCAACGCCGCTAACCGGGCGAACCCGAACTCACCCCGACCCACCCCGGCCAGGAACAGCGCCCATTCGGCCCGGGCGAACAGCAACGCCGCCCCCGCCGGCACCCGGCCATGGCGCACCGCTATCCCCGGGGTGTCGAGCAGCCCGAGCGTCCCGACCGGCACCGCGGCCACCTCCACCGCCCCCAGGCCGGCCCGCGTCGTCCGCCACCAGGCCAGACGATCCCGCCCCCGCACCGGCACCTCACATTCCAACCGGGCAAAATGCTCGTCCTCCCACCGGCCCACGGCCAGAACCTCCCTCCGACGTGATCGCGACACGGTGGTCGCTGTCTTCATAGACGGGCAGTCCCCATTTGCCGATGACACAGGATCGCCAGGTCATAGGTTCTCCGGACAGTAGGAGTGATGAAAAGGCACCCCGAGGCCGGGAAACAGAGAACCGATTCCCTATCTCAACCAGCCCCGGAGGCCATGCGAAGAACCTAACGCCAACCGGCAATCGGAACGAGTCGCGTAACGCAGTAGTTCACCTGACACGCCACGTCCAACTACCACGCCCCGTGGTAGTTGGACGATCTACTGGACCTGCATGAAGTCGGCAAGCTCGCGTAGCTCCGAACTCAGCCTTCGCTTCCGGGAAAGCAGAACCGTACTCAGGACGTCCTTACCCTTGCGCTGGTGTCGCAGCCATTCCGGCGCGGTACGAAGCAGCAGCGTCAGCACACCGACCGCATCCCCGAAGTCACGAAGCGCTGCATGCGCAGCGGCCACATCGAGTAGATGACGGCTGTAGTTGTCCGACCGCCGCCGCTTCCCTGCGCCGTCGCGGACATCCTCCGCTATGCGCAGCACCCCACGCGGATCATCAGCGATGATCAGCGCCTCAGCCCGCTTCATCCGCACGACATTCGGATTGAACGTCGTGAAATACTGATGGTGCCGGCCAGTAATCCCCGACCCGGTGATCCTGGACGCGGCAACCTCGGCAAGCGACAAAAAGTCATCCGACGCATCGACTCGATTGTTCCGCACCGCCGCCGCCGAACCACGCAGCAACAACCATCCCCACGCCGACAGCTCCGCATCACTCGCCACCGACAGGCGCGGCTCCACCCGCGACGCCGTCTCGCGAGCAAGCCGCTCCGCGTCATCGAACCGCCCCTGACGCACAAACAGCCAGGACTGTGAGATAGCACCCGCCGCAGCCGTCAGCCGATCCCCGGAATCGAGAGCATCCCGCATCGCGTCACGAATCGCCGCATAGGCAAGATCGTATTGACGTACCTGAGTCAGAAACCAGCCCGCGACCTGGAAAATCTCCGCCCGCAGCCGCGCCGCCTCCCGACGATCACCCTCATTCTCCGCACCATCGACAAGCCCGTGACTTTCCTCGATCATCACCGGCAGCATCGCAGCCACAGCGCCGAAGTCGTCGGACTGGTAGACCCTGATCGCGTTTGACAGCGCATCTCGAAGCCGAGACTGCGACTCCTGCGCCGATCCACCTACCGGTGACCGCGAAACGCCGACGAGGCCGACAGCAGGCGTGAGAACCTGGCGTAGCGGCAGCAGATTCAGCTTCTCGTCTTCCGTTGCATCAGTCACTGGCCCAGGTGAACGTGCCCCGAACAGCGACGACGTCTCCGTATCCAGCGCACGGGCCAACGTGCGCAGCGTCTCGATCCGCGCGCTTCCACCCTGCTCGATCTTCCGCACCGTCGACACGCTCAACCCAGCCTCGTCGGCCAACCCCTCTTGAGAGAAGCCACGCCGCAGCCGGAGAGCCCGAAGACGAGCGCCCGGATCGTCCACCACTCCGCACCCCTCCCCGAACGTGCCCGTAATCAGGGTACGTGCACCTACAGCGCAACCCACCGACCTGCACAAACAGACCATACAAAGATCGTCGCCAATGTTCTCTTCCTTCTCAAGGGCGGCCTTCGGCCGCCGCGTGTGACCTGTCGCACGCGCCGCGCGTCGCCGTGCGTGCCGCGCCTACGGGATCGCCGCACCCGGCCGGGGTCCCGCCTCCCTCCGGTCGGCACCCCGGCCGGAGCGTCGCCCCGTGGGCGCGTCGGCCCGTCGGCGCGTCGGAGCGTCAGACCCCCCGCCAGAGGGTCCGTGACGATCGGCGGTGAGAGTGCCGCTGGTCCGCGCCGGTGCTCCAGGAGCCGCGCGACGTCCGCGAGGACGGTGCCGTTGCTGGTTGTTGGGGCTCCGCCCCAAACCCCGGCCCTCACTCTGGAGGAGGGGGAGGGGCCGCGTACGTCCGCTGATCGCCTCCGCCGCCCGGACCCCCAAGGGGCTACGCCGGAACCTCCCAGCCGGGCAAGGGACGCGCCGCACCCAGCACGGTACGGGCCGTCGGCGCCCTTGCCCGGCCGGAAGAACCCGACGTAGGGCGCAGCCGCCCGACCGACGGAGGAGATCAGCTCAGCCCGGGGTCCGTGAAAGATCAAAAACCGGGTCGGGTGGCGTTGCAGCCACCCGACCCGATCCTGATCATTTCTTAGGTGAACAGCGAGTCGACGAGAGCGCAGCCCACCGGATCGCCCGTATCCACGCCGTCACGTACTGCAAGGACGCGGATCCCCGTGCGGCGCAGCATGCCCAGTACCGCCATCCGCCCCGCTTCAGTGGTGGCCAACCGGTCGATCGTGTCGACGACCACCAGGTCGTAGGCGCCGGAGTGGACGAGCCGGACGACCGCCGCCCACTCATGCAGCCTGTCAGCGGTCTGGTAGACCGTCCCACCGGCCTGCCAGGCCCGTGCCGAGCATGCCGCAGCGAACACCGCTCGCTGATCATCCCGCTCGGTCACGCTGACGTCCTGACGAACGAAGTTCAACGCCCGCGCCAGCCCCGGCATCACGCATCCTCGCCGGATGCGAGGCAAGCCGACACGCCGTCCGACGCCTCAAGCAGACCGAACCACACCGCATCAAGGACCGCGAGGCTGTTCGTACTCGTCACGACGCCGATCATCGCGGACAGGTCACGCAGCGCCGACGCCGCGGCGCGAGGTACGAGGTTCCCGGGCGGACCGGCAAGCGGACCGTCGTCCAGCTCAGCCGCCACCAATGCCAGCGCCTCACGCACCCTGACAATCAACTGATCAACGAGGTAGGCGCTCTGCCGCACCGGATCATCTGGCATAGTAAACATAGGTTCCGCTCCTGGTCTGGCAGGTTGTGGGACTCAGGCCCGGATCGGTGTTCCCGCACCGGTCGGGCCGCTTTCGTTGCTGTACCTACATCATCGCAAACTTTGTATAGGTTGTTGAAGGCCGGAAACGGCGAACGGCCGGCAACCCCAGGCGAGGTCACCGGCCGCCGCACGGTCGCGGGTCTTGCGTTACTCGCTCTTTGTGATCTCTCGCTCRTCTTCCGATCGGTTGCCGTGCCAGATGGACGCATACGTAGCCTGTACCGCCAGATCGGCCCACCAGGTAGCCGCCTCACGATCCGTGCTCATAGCGTCGACACAGACCCGCATGCCGCCCGGAAACACGAGTACCGGCCGACGGACCTGGAAACCCGGTATGACCGGCGGCATCTCGACTGCCGGAGGTTCCGCCGGATGCGCCATCAGCACCACACTAAGATCCGAACGCATGCTGTCCGGCAGCCGAGACTCACCATCTGAGATCATGGGCATAGGTCACGTTCCCTTCCAGGAGGGTGCGAGATCAAGGCCCTGGCGGAGAGGGTAGGAGCTCACCGCCAGGGCCGCCTATTGGGGCACCCCAAGATTAGCGAGATGCTTGGGGTGCCGCAATAGGCTGTAGCCCATGGGCGAGAACGACCTGTGGACGACGGGCGATATTGGACGACGCCTCGGCATCACGGCCGAGCGTGCCCGCCAGCTTTCCCACCGCCCAGACTTCCCCGCACCGCATATCGATCAAGGTACGGTCCGTCTCTGGCAACCCGCCGACGTCGAGACATGGATCACGCAGTACCGACCGGCAGCCGCCAAGAACCAGCCGCAGCCCTAGACCCCAGCCATGCCGAGTCGTTGCACTTAAGGAAGTGATCTAGGTCACATCTTTCGGTGTACCTCGCGAAGTTAGTGYACCGGGCTGCCGACCGCGCCGAACCTACATGAGGTCGCGCCGGAATCGCGGATTCTCTATGTCGACAACGAACCGTCGACCCCATGGACGCACACACCAGCAAGACCCCGCCGCTGTCGGACCCTCAGCGCCGTGCGCTGACCTTCGCCCACGCGGGCGTTCTGTACTACCGGACCGACTCGTTCGGTCACGGCTACTACGGGGAGCAGGACTGCGCTCCTGTCCGCATCCGCTGGAACACCTTCGAGGCGATCGAACGTCGCGRCTGGGTCGTCAGGGAGCCRCACGAAGACCAGAGTCTGCGCGGCGGCACCGTCACCATCCTCGCATACGTTCTGACCGACGCGGGCCGGACAGCTCTTGGCGTCGAGCGGGACGAGATCTCCGGCTGGGAGAAAAGGCCACAGGACGA
>NZ_MRUJ01000126.1:0-33252 GCF_002099325.1 Frankia sp. KB5
GGCGATGAGGTACAGCGCGTACGGATCGTGTGGCGCGACCTGAACGACCCCCGGTAGCCCACACCACCAACGAAGCCCCCCAGACGCCGGGGGCTTCGTTGCATCTGCCCGCTATGGCCGCTGAGAGCGACGTTGACGGGTTGAACCGCCTTCCCCGGCGTCTCTTTTGCGCGGGCCGAGTGTGGCAGGGGAAGGGTTATCAACGGGAGTGCCACCGTCACGGGGGCGCCGTTGCCCGCGCCGTGACGGTGGCACGCGGTGAACGGCCAGCGGCCTGGGCGGCGCGCGGCACCGTGCCGGTAAGCGCGACCCCTCTGGACAGGATGCGACGTCACAGCGGACACGTGCAATCAGCGCCGCTGGTGTGTCCGGGGTGTCAGGGGGCTGACCTGCGACGCTGTGACGAACGCGGCCGGTGCCAGCGATCATTGGTCCACATGGGCCAGTCCATCGTGACTACACGCGCTGGGCATCCGACCTGCACAGCGATCTTCGTCGGCCGCCATGCCCTACGGGTCAGGAGCCCGGACCCAAGCACCAGGCACCAGCGGGACCGGCGCGGCCGGAGCTGAAGCGCGCCGCCAGGCGGACCGGCGCGGGGTCGGAGGCTGAGCCGCATGACCGGTCAGGATCGGCGGGAACCGAAGGAACCGACACCACAGGCAGGACCGGCGCCACCTGCGCGTCCGGAGCTGGACGCGCGGCCAGACCGGCCGGCGGGACCGACGAACCGAGATCGGCTCCGGCGGGACCGGCGGAGCCAGGCGGGACCGACGGTGYCGGCGCGGCCGGTGTGATCGGGACCGGCGCGGCCAGCGGCACCGACAGACCGGCGGGGCTGGTGGTGGCGTCGCGGATATGGGTGGAGCCTCCGAGCGGTGTGCTCGGAGGCTCCGGGGGTTGGGGTGGTGTCAGTCGCCGGTGGTGGTGCGTCGGTGCCGGTCGTGGTGGGTGAGAGCGTCGCGGATGCTGTCGCAGCGGGCGGTGAGTTCGCGTGCTTCCGTGAGTGCGGCGTCACGGACTTTGATCACGGAGCGGCGTGATCCGTACTTTCCGCCGTAGATCTGCTGCGCGACGATGGCGAACACGCCGGTACGTCCCAGATCCTCGGCGGCGCCGGCAACGGCGATGACCCGCCGCAGGATCGGGAAGTCCCGTCCGTCTCCCCATGCTGCCGCGAACACCACATGGCTGACGCCGGACAGGTAGGTCACGGCGGCCAGATGCTCCGCTTGCGTCTCCAGCTCTTCGGGGCTGGTGTCGCGGCGCGTGGGACGGTAGCCGTTGCGCTGGGCGGCGTCCGTGACTGCCCAGCTGCGGATCGTGGCACGGTCGACGAGGAACATGTCTGCGTCGTGGGGCTGGTACTGCCACCGGTCGGCTTCGCGGGTGGTGGCGTCGACGGAGGCCACGACACAGCCCCGGATGATCATTCCGAGTCTGCGGGCGTAGATCAGAACCGCGTCGTGGGCGATGTCRTCGGACACATCATCGGTGCCGTAAGCGGCGTGGCCGTCACGGGCGATGGTGGCGCTGCGGTCGGCCCGCTTGCGGGACCGGGAGGCGTCCACCTTCCAGCAGTACCGGTGCGCGTGGGTGACGATCGCCGCCCAGTCGGCTTCGGTGACGCGCGCCATGTCCTCACGGGTGGCGGCTTCAGCGGGAACGGTCGACGGAATCTCACGGGAAAAGAACGCATGCGACATGAAAGTCTCCACACGGAAAGAGGGGGGATTTGGCGTCGCGCGCCGCGCGCAACTGCCGATATCTAATAATCCCTCTCTCGGGCGGTGAAATCAATACCTCCGGCCACTTTTTCTGGGGATTTCTTGGATTGCGTTTCCGCAGGTCAGAGACCTTTCGGTGGATTGTTGCTGGAAAAATCKAAACGAGACGGCAACCCCAAGGAATGGAAAGACAAGAACAGTGAAAGGAGAAAGAAAGGGAGTGCAGCCCGGGGAAATGCAATGAAATACGGCCGGGAAATGAAATGGTGGAGAGAAGGGTCTGTTCGCAGGTCCCCGCGGACCGCGGCACAGCACGCACGCCACCAGAGGCCATCCGACTATCAACCAGGCTCCTGGGGAGCCAAGTCGGGCGGTGCTTGGGTCGTGCTGTGCAGGCGCTGACCTGCGGCGCTGTGCTTCTGGGGGGTAGCGGCTCAAATAGGTAACCACTGTGGCTACCGGTGTCGCCAGCGGACGGGAAAGGGGTGTGCCGCTGGAGGGATCGGCGGACAACGAGCCCGTCGCCGGCATGGGCACCGCACGAGCAGCGACGGTCAGGTCTCTGTCAGCGTGCCGCCTGACCAGCGCGAACGCCTCGCTGGCGAGATCGCTGGCACCTTACTGTCCGTGCCCCGCCGCTCGACTGGGCTGTGTGAGGGCACTCGCGGATTGCCCACCTGGCCCGGGGAGCACCGATGTGGCGGCTCGTGCCTTTTCCGGTGCCCACAGCCCTACGTGGGACGGACGCTGAACGTCGCGTACGGCCGGCGCTCGGCGGCGGGAGGTCAATGCGTTGCCGGCCCTTCTTTCCCGAGGCCCGGACCTCGGGCGCCGCACAGATAAGGGCCGTCGAAGCTGAGCTGGTATATCGCGGGCATGGGCATCGACAGCCAGAAGCCGCAGTCGATCGAAAGACCCAGAGCGAGGAGCGCGCGGGAAATCCAGGTGCCGTGCGTGGCGGCCAGGATTGTCGTCGCCGGCGACGCCGACAGCACAAGATCAGAGACGGCGTTTCTTGCGCGGCAGGTGAGATCGGCGAGTGTCTCGCCGGTGCCGATGGCCCGATCGGGCTCGGTCCAGCTCCGCTCGTAGTGGRCTTGCCAGTCCGGGGTCGGGGCCAGACCCGACCGCCACTCGCGAAGATCGTCACGGTGGCAGACGGGCAGTCCCAGGGCCTGGGCGGTCGGTTCGATGGTCTGGACCGCGCGACGGTACGGGCTGGACACGACCCGCGAGACCCCGAAGCCCGCGAGGGCCGCCACGAGGGCGACCGCCTGCTCGTGGCCAGCCACGGTGAGCGGTCGATGGTGCTCGTCAGGACCATCGAGGGTCGGGGCGAYCGATACGGCGTGACGAACCAGGAGCAGGACGACCATAGAGAGATCATGGGGCCGGAGGAGGACTCTTCCAGCCCCTGGCCGGTTGCAATACTTGTCTTCGCTGCCGCGGCCCGCCACGGCGGGCCGTGGTGGGGGTCAGGGGTGGGCGGGTAGGTGTGAGGCGAGGTCGGGGATGCCCGCGGTGAGCAGGCGGTGCAGGGCGGCGCCGGGGGTGCGTTGGAGGGGCCGGACGGGGCTGGTGAAGTACTCGGGGTCGTCGAAGACGGGTTCACCGCCTGGGCGGCGGGTGAACGGGACGCGGCCGTAGTCGATGCCGTCGGTGTCGTCGCAGCTCATCCAGGTGATCGCTTCCTGCTCGCCGGGTTGCACGGGTGCGGTGAACAGGGGCCGGGCCTCGATGAGGTCGCCGTCCTCGTACCAGACCTGGGGGACGGCGAAGACCCACCGGTGGGTGGYGTTGCTCTGAGCGTGCGCGGCGGCGCGGATCTCGAACGCGAGCGCCGTCGCCCAGCTGATCAGATAGGGCCGGTCGGTGAGGACCAGATTCTGGGTGCCGTGCAAGCCCAGGATCGCGGGGTAGTCGCCGCCGCGGACGGCGTGTTGCACACGGCTGGTGATGTCCTCGACCAGCGTCCAGGTGTCGGTGTTCACGGCCCAGGTCCTCTCGTGCGTCGGATGTGGCGAGGTCTGCGGCGGCCTCACACTGGAAATACGGGTGGGGCGGGGCCCGACCGTCCGCGCGACGCGGACACGCCTGGCGCCACCGGCCACAGGCCGGGGCGGGTCGGCTCCTTCATCCCTCATGCGGGGCGGGTGAGACCCCGACTGTCCAGGCCGTAGGCCGCGAGGTCGGGGTGCGGCCCCGGACCCGATGGCCCCGGAAACGGCGACGGTCCCGCCGCGCGCCCGGGGGAGACGCGCGACGGGACCGTCGTGACAGCAGGGATCAGGCGGCGGTTTGCTGCCCGTGCAGGCCGGTCGGGGGCATGGGCTGGGGTGGGCGCAGCCGTCCCGGCTTGTCCGGGACATCGGCGTCCTCAGTCTTGGGGGCGGGGGCGGAACGGTCGGGCCAGAGCTGGTCGAGCTGGTGCAGCGCGAAACGGCCGGGACCGGCCGGGGCCGGGGTCAGGGGAAGCCAGCGGACGAGGGTGGGGTCCAGGTGGTCGTCCGGTGCGGTGAGGTCGGCCGCGGTCGTCGCGACGGGCACCAGCGCGGGCCGGTCAAGGTCGCGCAGGGCGCGGGTCAGAGCGTGGCGGGCCGCGGTCTCACGGCGGCTGGTGGGRAACCAGAACAGGACCGGGGTGGTGATCCTTGTTGCGGTCGCGAGCTGCTGGTAGTCGAGGAGCTTCGCCGCGAGGCGGCGCATCGCTTCGGTGCCGTAGTCGAGTTCGAGGAACCATTCGACCTCGGTGTCGCGTTCGGTCCAGCGGCCGTAAGCGTCGGGACGCACGATGTCRCCGAAGTGCTCAGCGCAGCGTTCCTGCGACCACCAGGCCGTCAGCGTGCCGGCCGTGTCGGGTTGGCGGGCGTGGTACACGAGGCTGGTGAACACCTCGTTGACCGCGACCCGGTGGGCCAGGTGCAGGGAGTGGGCGATGCCTTTCGCCCGGTCGTGCTGGTAGCCGGTCTTCTTCGGGTCCACGCCATCCTCGTAGGCGAGCACGGCCGCGCCGGCGACGTCGAGGACGTAGTGCATGGGCGCCAGGCCGCTGACGGCGAGTGGCTGGAAACGGTCCAGGACGCGCCAGCGGTACAGCTCCAGCAGCCGGATGTTCGCCGCGCGGCGCGACGTCCAGCCGAGCTGGGCGATCTGGTGGGTGGTCAGGACCCGATGCTCATGGATCATGCGGGTGATCCACCGGTCCCGGGGAGTGAGGTGGCGGGCCAACCCGAGCAGGTGGTCGTATCCGGTGGCGGTGCGGGTGGCGGGGCGGGTGTAGGTACGGCGGCCGAGATGGCGTTGCTGCGGAGGATTCGTGATCACGCGGAGGCGTCTCCCAAAAGCAGGACGGTCATGCAAACAGGCGGAGCGGACGACGGGAGCACGGCGGTACAGGCGGGGCCACCAGGAGGCGCAGGCGCCACTACGGGCCCGTCGGTGCCGGAGGTGCGCGCGCGGGCCCGTCCCCACCACGCCAGACCGCCCGACCGGGCGCGAGGGATGCCGCGACCGACGCGACGACTACCGGCCTCCGACCGCAACAGGCACGTCCGTGCCAGGCGGCTACGCCGGCCGGGACATCGGGACCCGCGGCACCCCGCTCAGGCCCCCGCGCGAGGGCACCCGCCCTCATCGGCGGACAAGGCCGGCAACCGCCCGGCCGACCAGACGCCAACCGAGACCGCCATCCCGGTAGACCCGTACGACAGGAAACGCCCGATTGGACGGGCCACCCGTGGCGGCGGTGAGCCGGCGTCCCGTGAACGCTCAGCAGTAGGCGTGGCGGACACGGGACGGCACCGCGGGTACAACTGCACCAACAAAACCTCATACCGGCAGCAATCGACACGATCCCAGAAAGCTACCCCGATCGTGACCGAGACCAAACCACCAACAGGCCACCCTCCGATACCCTGCACACGACATCGGGAGAACCCCGCCCACGACGCCAATCCAGAACACCTCGGGTGGGCGTCAGAAACGCTTGAACTGCACCAACGCCCTCAATCCGGGCCGCCCAACCGCATTCCCTCTGGCCGATGGGTGGGCGGTCCGGCGGGTACACGGAACCGCAAGTCGACATTCACGGCATTCAGGACAAATGACCTAGGAGTTTGTGTCTGAGATCACACGCATTACAGCTCGATCGCCGTCTCTCCGCAGAACAGGAGCGTTCAACGTACTGCCCGAAACGTACTTCCGGCGGACGCCAGTTCCTCCAGCCGCACCCTTGGCACACATGACATCGCTACCGCGCGTTCCCGACTTCGGCCGCAACCGMACGCGGACATGCCGTCGCACACCATGGTGTCGATCACCAGCCTGTCCGCTGGTCGCAGGCGTGTGCGGTCGTGGACGTCGAGCAGGCTGTGGACGTCTGTCTCGTAGACCGTTGCCAGCAGGGCGAGAATCTGCGGGGTGAGTCGTCGCCGTTCGGCCGGGTACGGCCAGTGTTCCAGCTCGCAGAGGTAAGGCGCGGTCATCGGGGCCCTACCATCCGGATCGAGGTCGAGCCGGGCTGCGTGGCTGTTGATGTGGTCCGCTGCCCGGAGCAGGGTCCAGCCGTGGGCGTGACGGAACGCCGCGCGGGGTCGGTATCGGTAGCGGCGGATGAACTCGTCTGCGATCTCCGTGGTGGTCATGCCAGCATCGAGCATGCCGAGCCGTAGGGCGTTCTGCTTGGCTCTCGCGCTGGCTCGTCCCGGGTGCGTCATGGCTTCGGGCGGGGCGCTGCCGGTCCGTCCACGGCTGCTGTGGGCCATGGGATGCGTGGTGCGGTTCATCGAAGCTCCTCGTGCTGGACGGGCTCGCGCTGCGCAGGTGGGGGTTGATCGAGACCGAGTACCGCGGAGGCAGCAGAGTCGACCTGGTGACGGGCGGTCGTGAGATCACCCGCTCCGCTTCGTTCAGCGCGGTCGTAGGTGTCAACGGCGTCGCAGAGCGCGACCCAGCGGCGGGAGGTCGGTTCGATCGGGGGAACGAACAGGTCGAGGACCTGCGTCACCTGGTCGGCGGACGCCAGGTGGCGCATCCTGGCCAGCAGAACCACGGGACGCAGGTGTTCGGGGACGGGCCGGCGCGCGATCGTCATCGGCGTAGGGCGCCCGGCCGGGTTTCACGGTGTCGGATAGCGGTGTCGCGGCGGTCCCTCACACCGTGACCGGGGGGTGGCCGGTGCCAGTCGTCGAGCCCCCGTAGACGATCGATAACGCGTTGCAGTACGGCGGGGTCGCTGGCGAAAGTGACGGGAGCGGTGGGTTCCGGTCCAGGCGCCGGTGATCGGGTCGGTAGGGTGACCTCGCTGGCGGCGTGGATGTCCAGATAGGTCATAGCTGGCAATTGCGCCCATATCACCTTCCCTCCGGCTCGTGGGAGGTACCAGGCCCATCGCAGGCTCATCGCGTCCACGAGTACGAGCCCGCGTCCACTTTCCTGATCTGGATGCGGCGCGGTGAGGACCGGCAGYACCGTGCTGGCGTCCCACATCTCCACCGTGAGGACGGCGTCGCAGAGAGTTAGCCGCATGGCCACGGGGTCGTCCTGACGGCTGGCCTTCACGGCGTTGGAGGCGAGCTCGCAGGAGATGAGTTCGGCGACATCGACGGCGGCCGAGTCCACGGACCATGCGGTGAGCGTGTGAACGGTGGTGGCACGGGCTTCGGGAACGGCGGCGGCGGTCGCCGGGAAGTGCGCCACGGCCGCCCGGATCAGCGGCGACGACCGGGCGGTCACGCCGATCCCTGCCTGGTCACGACACGAGAAGCAAGATCGCCTATGTCTGTCGTGGCCGGCTTGACGCTGTCCCCGCCGGGCCTTGCCTTGCGGTGGTCATCCGACGGGGACAGCGGGCTGTGCGCACGAGACTGCGCAGCGAGGTGCGGCCTGTGTGCCTCGATCTGCGCGGAGTGCGCGCGGATCTGGTCCGCCTGTTGACCGACGTCCATGCGCGTCGCCCCCTGTCACGTCAGCGGGGTCACGCGCGTCCGGTCCTGCGGAAGGGTGCCCCTGATCGCCACGGATCGTGGCCATGTACGGTTCCCGTAGCATGCCCCCGCACTTAGCGTTTTGCAAGGCTTGCATAAACACGACTCGCAGAAGACTGTGAGGCGGTGCGTCACGGACGGCAGAGCGCCGCCGGTGGACGGGAGAGGAGCTACCTGTGCCGAGGCAACGACAGGCCCCGCCGACGGTTCGTTCACGTCGCTTGGCGTTCGAGCTGCGCCGTCTACGGGAGGCCGCAGGCGTCACGCGTGAGCAGGTCTCGGAGGAGACGGGGATCAACCCCGCCACGCTCTACCGGCACGAGACCGCCACGGCCAGTTCCCGGCCGCAGCGCCGCACGATGATCGCGCTGCTCAACATGTACGGCGTCACCGACCAGCAGCGCGCCGACCTCCTCGCGCTGTCCCGGGAGTCCGACGTCCAAGGCTGGCTCCGGCCGTACCATGCCGAACTCCCCGAGCACTACACCGCCTACATCAGCTTCGAGGCCGAAGCCCGCACCGTCCGCAACTACGAGTCCCTGTTCATCCCCGGTCTGCTCCAGACCGAGGACTACGCCCGCGCGGTCATCMGCGGCACCCTGCCCATGGCCAGCCAGACCGAGATCGACCAGCGCGTCCAAGCCCGAGTCGAACGCCAAGCCCTGCTGGCCAAGGAGGACCCGTTGCGCCTGTGGGCCGTCGTTGACGAGGCCGCTCTTCGCCGCCAGGTCGGCGGGCCGAAGGTCTGGCGCCAGCAACTGGCCAAGATCGCCGAGGCTGCCACCGAACCACACATCACGGTCCAGGCCATCCCGTACGCGGCCGGCGCGCACGCCGGCATGCTCGGGTCATTCGTGCTCATGGACTTCCCGAACTCAGCCGACCCTGAGATCATCTATGTCGAGAGCATGGCTGGTGACCTGTTCCTGGAGGCTCAGGCCGACCTCCGGCGGTATAGATTGTGCTTCGACAACCTCGCTGCCGTGGCCCTCAGCCCCGACGGCTCGACGAGCCTGATCGCCAGCCTGGCAGCGGAGGGCAAGGAGTGAGAAGGTGCAGACCGTGCAGCAGATAGATCTCGCTGCGGCAGCGTGGCGCAAGAGCAGCCACAGCGGCGGCAACGGCCAGTGCGTCGAGGTCGCCTTTTTGGGCGCTGGACAGGTCGCTGTGCGTGACTCCAAGAATCAGCACGGACCAGCTCTGATCTTCACGCCGGGCGAATGGGATGCGTTCCTCCGCGGGGTGAAGGACCGGGAATTCGAGATCCCGCAGTAGCCAGTTGAGCGTGTCGAGAATCGTGGGATAGCGCAGCCGACTGATYGATCATGGTTACAGACCATGGCAATCTCTGCCCGTGGGGGCACATGTCCAGTATGAAGTATCCGGACAGTAGTCGGTCGCCGATCCCCATTTCCCGACGAGCCTGGTCCGCCGCCGGGACCTGCCGCGCATAGGTTCTCTTGACGGTCTCAGCCGTATGTCTGCCAGCCCCAACTCTCTTGATTCTCTACTCTGTGCGGCAGACGTTCCAATGAAAGATGCCTGGTCGGCAGCAGCTGGCCGTCGTCGACCACCTCGCGGCGACGATCACCGCGAGGCTCCCGGCGGACAGCATGCTCGTGATCACCGCGGACCATGGCATGGTCTCAGGAGCCGAGGGCGATCAGATCGACCTCGGCAACGAACCGTTGCTGCGACCGATGACATGTRGCGCACCTGGCACGACGTGCTCGGCGCGCGAGCCCTGGTCACCCGCCGAGACGACGCCATCGACATGGGATGGTTCGGCCCACAGGTCGCCGCCCACATCCGCCCACGCATCGGCGATCTCGTCGCCGCCGCGCTGGACAACCATGGTCCGATCCGAAGGCGAACTACGTCSAGCCGCTTCATCGGCCACCACGGCTCACTCACCCCCGACGAGCAACTCGTCCCRCTCCTTTTCGCCCCGAGCACGGATTAGGCCCCTGTTCCTCGCGCAGATTCTCCCTGGTGCAGGCGCCAGGGAGAACTGGAGCCGGGACCCCACCGCGCGGGAATGACTCGGCGTTCGCGCCAGGCGGATGGGCCGCTGTCAACGGCCGCGCAGGGGTCCGCGGCTCGCCGTTTCCGCAGTTCAGCCGTCCAGGTGAGCGCAAAGGCCAGATGTTCGTGGCGCAATGAATGACTCGTACCCCGGCGAAGGCRCATCGTCCAGAAGCAGCCACCTCACCGTGACTTGATCTTGAGTCCAGGGTAACGCAGGGATCTTTTCGCGCCGTCTTGCCTGTACGGAGTACCGAGATGGGAGCACCTTGATGACGACTGGGGGGTGCCCAGGTCACCGCACGGGCCCGGTTGGTTCACGAGTCAGTCCGCCTTCGCAGCCGCGCCCGAGGTTCCAGATGACCGGCTCAGCACGACGGCGAAGGCTTGCGGTGGGCCGAGGRGACGGGGCTGCGCCGATCAGGCGACCGGTCCCCCTCGACGTGGTACATGAGACGTTCACGATGACGGACAGCGATTGGCCGGATGACCTGCGCGCGACAGTCCGATGGTGTTATACACGGATAGTCAACAACTGGCCGCTGATCGCAGCAGAGGGGGCGTCGCCGAGCCTGAGCCTGGCCGTCTGGAGCGTGGCTCTGCGTAACATCGCGCAAGATCGCGACCCTCGACATTCAGGGTGTGAAACGGCTGAAGGTAYCGCGGCATACGGAGGTCAGGCTTTGYAGCAGAGCAGCGATCATATTGCTGGTCTGATTAAGGCCCTACCGACCATGAATGACGTCCAGCTGCGGCGGTGGGGACGCGCTATTGCCGCGATCCTTCCGCCAGGCGGCCGGCTCCTGGCGGCGGGTAATGGTGGATCGGYGGCACATGCGCAGCACTTGGTTGCTGAACTTGTCGGCCGCTTTCAAGCCGACCGTATGCCGCTATCTGCGCTTGCCCTGACCGTCGATACGTCGACGCTCACTGCGATAGGAAATGACTTCGGATTTGAAGAGATCTTCGCGCGCCAGGTGCGAGCYCATGGTCGACCGGGCGATGTATTGATCACTATGTCGACATCTGGGCGTAGTCCGAATCTCCTACGCGCGGTGGCGGCTGCGCGTGACTTGGGCATAATAACGTGGGCGTTGACTGGGCCGGCGCCGAATCCGATCGCGGAAGCTTCTCACGAGTACGTCGATGTCGTCTCCGAGTCCGCAGCACATGTGCAGGAGTGCCATCTTGTCGCGGTCCATATGCTATGTGCCGCCGTTGATGGTGTACTCGGCCAGCCTGAAATAGGCGAGGAGAAAATAATGGCTACGCCTGTCGCTGTAGCGGTAGCCGTGAAAGACCAGTCGGTGGGTCCGATGAGACGGTCGTCGTCCGACAGACAGGTCGATTTGGTTGTCTTGGGTGACGTCCTGCTCGACACCGACATCACGGGTGAGGTGAAAAGGGTTTCTCCGGAAGCTCCCGTGCCGGTGGTCAGTTCACTGAAAGACGACGTCCGCCCGGGTGGCGCGGGGCTCGCGGCCCTGCTAGCAGCCAAGGACGGACATCGGGTCACTCTGATTACGGCGCTCGGTTCCGACAGCGCGGCCGATCTCGTCACGGAGATGCTGACGGACGCGGGCGTGTCGATCGTCAATCTCGGGACGTCGTCCCCGACGGCAGTGAAGACTCGGGTCCGCGCTGGCCAGCAGACTCTCCTGATGCTCGACCATGCGAATCCGCCCAGCTCCCTCGGGCGCCTCCCCGTGGATGGGCGAAAGGCGATTCGCTCTGCTGGGGCCGTATTGGTCTGCGACTACGGTCGCGGAGTGGCGGCGGCCGAGGATGTTCGCCAGGCCCTGTCAGAGCTTGCCGGTCGGACTCCGGTGGTCTGGGACCCGCACCCGCTGGGACCGCCGCCGGTCGCGGGCATCCTCCTGGCGACGCCGAACAGCCGAGAAGCTGATCATTTCGCGTCCGGTATCTCTCCGGCCGGTACCAAGGGAGACATCGAGCGAGCGCGTCGCCTCCGGAAAACCTGGCGGGTTGCCCAGGTCGCGGTTACTCAGGGTCGCGACGGTGTGGTGCTGGTCAACGACGATACTGCGCCCCCGTTGGTCATCCCTGCTCCCATCGTGTTCGGCGGGGACGCTCGCGGAGCGGGCGACTGTTTCGCGGCCACCACCGCTGTTCTGCTCGGGGCCGGCGTCCTGCCGTCAACGGCTGTGACGCGAGCGGTCGCCGTCGCAGCCGACTACGTCGTGAGAGGAATGGACCTCGGCGCATCCTCGGCCGGTCCGCCAACAGTGCACGGCGTCGCTGACGCTCGGTCGCTTGCCGCCCGTGTTCGAGCTGGAGGCGGGACCGTTGTAGCGACTGGCGGCTGTTTCGACCTGCTGCATCGCGGCCACGTCGCACTGCTCCAGCACGCCCGCCAGCTTGGGGACTGTCTCATCGTCTGCCTGAACAGCGATGCGTCCGTGACCCGACTGAAAGGAAAGGGCCGTCCCCTGGTTTCAGAGGAAGATCGGGCTGGTGTTCTACAGGCGCTGTCCTGCGTAGACGCGGTCGTTCTCTTCGATCAGGACACACCCGCCGATCTACTCAGCCAGCTTCGGCCGCATCTCTTCGTCAAGGGCGGCGACTACGCGATCGGTGACATCGTCGAACGGGCAGTAGTCGAGCAGGCCGGCGGGCAGGTGGTGCTGGCGCCGTATCTGGACGGCCGTTCCACGACATCCCTGATCGAGCAGGCTGTCCGCAGACGCGACGACTCGGAGCGCGCTGTATGACGGGTGGTGTGCTCGTGACCGGTGCGGCAGGCTTCATAGGAGGCCACCTCGCCGCGGCTTGCCATGCTGACGGCTGGGCCGTGACAGCGGTCGACCGTAGGGCTGCTGGCCCCCTCTCCGGGGGYGGGGTCCCCATCGTTCAGGCCGACGCCGCTGATCCGACTATCCTGGCCAGGATTCGGTCGGGAGAATTCGCCGCCGTCCTCCACCAGGCTGCGGTGAGTAACACGCTCGCGGACCGGTGGGATCTCCTCCAAGACGTGAACGTAGACGTGCCGTTACAGCTTGCCGGCGCGTGCGAGGCCAGTGCGACACCATTCATATACGCATCTTCAAGCAGCGTATATGGTGCTGTCTCCCGCCGAATTCCAGTTCCCGAGCAGGCCGTCGACGATCGTGCCCTGACATCCGGGCCGCTGAATCTCTACGCCCGGTCCAAACTGTTGTTGGACGAGAGAATGCAGGATTTTACCGGGAAGGTGTCGTGGATCGGGCTTCGCTACACCAATGTGTTCGGCCCGAACGAAGACCACAAAGGCGTCATGGCATCAATTCTGTGGCAGCTCCTACACGCCACGGCACAGGGCCGCCGKATCGACCTGTTCAACGATACTTTGCTTGYGGCGCGAGATTTTCTTCCGGTATCCTCGCTCGTCGACACCGTTCTACACCTCCTACGCTCGCCTGTTCCCTCCGGTGTTTACAATCTCGGCGCCGGACACGCAACCTCATTTGCCACCATCCTCGGATGGTGCGCCGACATACGGGCCGGCGGCATGTTGGACGTGCGACTGGTTCCTAATCCGATCCCCGAGYGGTACCAGTACTGGACCTGCGCCGACATGACAGCGCTGCGCGGCGTTCTCCCATACGCCACTGAGGTCACCGCAGAGCAGATCCGCGAAGCGGCTACCGCGTTGTATCGATCGTTCCTGCCAGGCTCCGCATCTGACGAGAACCAGGACCGCTCAGCCAAGTCGCGACGCGGAACTGTCCACCAGCTCACAGGAGATGACCTTCATGACCAGCCGCGACGCCCGAGACAGCGACCGGGATCAATTGCGCCGGTCGCTGTCGGYACTGTCGATGGCGCTGCGCAAGACGGCTGAGGCACCGCGACCCGACGCGCCACGATTCGTCTCTTACGACCAGCTACGCCAARCCGATGGTGCGCTCGTCGGCCGCAAGAAGGTCATCCTCATGTCTGGTGGCTGTTCAGTTCCGACGTGCACCATGTGCCCATTTACCAACGAGAACAACTACGGGCTCGGCGGCGACGCCCAGAGCCTCTTGCATCAAGTGGCCAACGTCCTTACCCGCTCACCAGATGAGCCGGCCTATGACGTCGTGGCCTTGTATAACGATGGGTCTTTCTTTGCGCCGCGCGAGATCCCGCGTGACGCCCAGCTCGTCATCGCCGAGTACGTGGCAAGGGCAGGCGTTCGCCGGCTCGTGGTCGAGTCACTGCCGCAGTTCATCACCCCTGCTGTGTTGACTCCCTTCGTGGATGCTCTTCGCGGGGTCGAGCTGGAGGTGGGCATCGGATTGCAGTCCTCCGACGATCTTGTCCGGGAGACTCTCGTCAACACGCGGATCTCCCGGACGGCCTTCGAGCGTGCGCTATCGACCATGAAGGAACTCGGCGTCCATCCGAAGATCTACCTGATGGTCAAGCCGCCGTTCCTGACCGACGGCGAGGCGATCACGGATGTTGTCGCGTCCGTGGAGTACGTAGGTTCGCTCGGAGTCCAAGGCGTTACGCTGTGCCCGACGCGAGTGTCCCGCAACACCGTCGCGTGGCGGCTCTGGGAGTCCGGGGCCTATCAGCCTCCAAACCTGTGGACGATTGTCGACACAGTTCGACGTATTCATGACGCAACGCAGGTACGGGTGGCCTGCATCAACCTGCGCGGCAGCGACTTCGAGTCGGTGTTTCCCGACAGTTGCCCAGCGTGCGCCGATCACATCGTCGACTGCCTGATCCGCTACAGCGAGACCGGAGACGTGGCCGACCTTCCTGACAGTTGCGACTGCCGGCCGGCGATCGAAGCCACTCCACTGAACCATTCCGCGATCGTGTCGCGCAGCCTGGAAATGCTAGATCGCAGCGAGAGCGACGAACGAGTCAGCAGATGAGGTCATCACGAGCGAGCGGACTACCGGTGGCGGGGTCGGCTCGCGGGTTCGCCATCCAGCCACTGGACTATCTCGTCTGTCAGCACGCCGAGCACGGCGACATGTTCGCGGTCCGCATGGCGGGCGTCCCCACGGTCTTCTGCGGCGGCACCAGCGGCCCTACCGCTCTGTTCCAGGCAGAGCCGGACCATCTGGAGATCCACAACACCGGTCTCGTCCACGACCTGTTCCAGAAGGCGGTCTTCAACCTTCGAGGACAGGAACATCTCCAAGCCCGAAGGATGCTGTTGGCCGGTCTGGTCGGGCCGCCGCTGCGCCGCTACGTGCCAACGGTGGTGCGACTCGCACAGAGTCACGCCGAACGCTGGTCCGCGGCTGCGGGTTTCGACCTCTACCGGTCGGCCCGGGACCTGACCATGGACGTATGTGCCCAGGTCATCCTCGGCGTGCGTCCGCACGAACCTGACCATCAGGCTCTCACTGGTCTCTTCGACCTCTTCGTGCGCAGTACGGACGTACCGTCGGCCCAGCGGTACATCTCGCCGTCGTACTGGCGAGGCCGCCGCGCCGCCGCCGAGCTTCGAGCGCTGTTCCAGCGACGGATCAACGCCGGCCCCGACCCGTCTCGCGGCGACGTGCTATCTCACCTGGCCGTGTACGTCGACCAACACGGTATGGACCCCGCCAGCCTGCCGGACCACCTGTTGGCACTCTTGATCGCAACTCGTGAGACCACCGCAAGTCTACTCACMTGGCTGTTGGTAGAACTTGCCCAAGATGACCTTCTCGCTGAGGCGATCGGGGCCGAAGCTCGCACGCTGTTCGCCGAGCCGGACCTACTTGTTGATCGTGAGACCGCCCCCGCCCTGCGAGCGGCCCTTCTGGAAGCGGAGCGGCTGCACTCCCCGAACCCGATCAGCTTGCGCACCGTCGCGGCCGACTGCGTTATCGGCGGGCACCCGATTCCGAAGGGCTGGCGGGCAGYCTACTCGCCAGCGGCAAACCACCTCATGCCACAGCTCTACGACGTCCCCGGCCGATTCCGCCCCGACCGCTTTTCCGGCAAAGACGGGCGTTCGGTGAGCAGCCTGCTGACCTTCGGGCGCGGACTGCATACCTGTCCCGGAAGGCAGCTCGCCGAGCTCGTCGTGCTGGCTGCCGTGACCGCGACCTACGCCCGACACCGTCTGGTGGTGCCACGCGGTGTCCCCACCCAGCTGCGGTACCTGCCAGTCAAGGCACCCACGGCGCCGGTCCCTGCCGTCCTGCCCACGGCGGGTAGGTAGGCGAACATGAACGTTGCCGAAGTCCTGTCCCTGGTCACCCGCTACCACCAGACCAGTGCTCGTCGCCTGCACTTGGTGCCCAGCGAGAACGCCATGAGCCTGGCGGCCCGGCTCCCGTTCCTCACCGACGTGATCCACCGCTACTGCTTCGCCTCCGACGGGGAGAATTGGGCCTGGCCCGGCAACAACGACCTCGCTGCCATCGAGCGAGCAGCGGCGGAGGGGTTGCGTGTRCTGTTCGGAGCCCAGCACGTCAACCTCAAACCGATCTCAGGGCTCAACAGCATGGCTGTCGCGGTCTCCGCCCTGGCCGACCAGGGCGGAACGGTCTTCAGCATCGGCGAGGCCGACGGTGRCCATGGCTCGACGCGCTTCCTTTCCCAACGCCTCGGGCTGGCCACCGTCGCGCTCCCATACGACCGACGCCGCTACGAGGTCGACACCGACCAGCTCGCCACGCTCGCCGCAGCGACATCAGGCCCGAAACTGGTCTATCTCGACCAGTTCATGTGTCTGTTCCCGCACGACCTGCCAGCACTGCGCGCCGCGGTCGGACCTGACACTTTGATCCACTACGACGGCTCCCACGTCATGGGACTCATCGCCGGCGGGCAGTTCCAAGACCCCTTGGCCGAAGGCGCCGACTGCCTCGGCGGATCAACGCACAAGTCGTTCCCCGGYCCGCACAAGGGAGTCGTACTCACCAACTCCCACGACCTTGCCAAGAGGATCGACGAGCACGCCAGTCACTGGGTTTCGCACCACCATGTCGCCGATGTCGCCGCTCTCGCGATCACCGTCGCCGATTTGCGTGAAAGCGGCGGAGAGTACGCTGCGCGTACCGTACGTAACGCCCAGCACCTGGGTGGCGCACTGGCTGAACGGGGCTTCGCGGTCTGCGCGGCCGAGCGGGGGTTCACCCGGTCGCACCAGTTGTGGATCGACATCGCCCCGCTCATGGACCCCTTCGATGYCAGTCAGGCGCTGCTGGCGGCTGGGATCGTCGTCAATGCGATCGACGTGCCGTACCTGACCTCCGGTACCGGGCTCCGGCTGGGTGTCCAGGAAGTGACCCGGCTTGGCATGGACACGGATGCGATGGACCAGCTCGCGCACCTATTCGCCCGGCTTCTCGTCGACCGAGCCGAGCCGAGCCGCGTCGCCGCAGCCGTTAACGACCTTCGTGAGCACCACACCCCAGCTCGCGACGAAGCGCTTGATCCGGTGATGCGGCAGCTCGTTGGGTCGGTCCTCACGCAGGAGCATCATTGATGCCACGCTCCGAACTCGGCAGCTTCCTCGAACCGGAGTTCACCGAAGACACTTTCCTGTGGCACTCCGACTGCCGGCACTTCTTGGGCGGCCTGCCCTGTAAGTACTGGCGTCCCTGCCAGAACTGCAACCATCACGACCCGGTGGACACCAGGATACTTATCGTGATGCTGGGTTTGCTTGGTGACATGCTGATAGCCTCCGCGCTACCTGCCCGAATCAAACGCGACAATCCAGCTGCTCACATTACATGGCTGGTCGACGAGGCGTGCGCCCCGGTGCTGCACATGAACCCGTACATCGACCGAGTTCTGCCATTCGACTGGCAGGCAGCCGCCCATCTACCTTCGGAAACCTTCGACGCCGTCTACAGTTTTGAACGCACACCTTCAGCCGCAGGGTTAGTCGACCGCCTACGCKCCAGCCACAAGGCGGGCCTCGCTTACGGCGGGCCGCACAACAGCCTCTACGCGATCGGCACCGCGGCCAGGCATTTCTTTGCCATGAACACCTGGAATGACTACCGTACACGCCGCAACACCAAGACCTGGACGGAACTCTACTTCGAGGTCGCCGGATACCGATACGAAGGCGAACCTTACGTCCTGCAAGTTYCCCCGGCAGCGAACAGCCGTGTCCGTACCTTGCTCGCCGACGGGACCGACGCGCCACGGGTATGCCTCAACATCGGGGGCTCCCTGCCCACCAAGATCTGGCCAGTCCGCCACTGGCTCATCCTCGGTACCGCGCTGCGGGAACGGGGGTACCAGCTCGTCATCACCGGCGGCCCCACCGATCGGTCGGCGTGCGAGTATCTCCATCAGGAACTCTCCTGCGACGGGGCCCACGGCAGCCTCGTCCGCTATGCACAACTTTCCATTGAGGAGTTCGCGGCACTCCCCACCCACTGCGACGTGGTCGTCACCGGAGACTCCTTTGGCTTCCATCTGGCCCTCGCCCACGAGCGACCGTGYGTACTCCTACTCGGGCCGAGCAACGGCGCCGAGGTCATCCCCAAACACGTCACCACGGTCACGGCACTGCGCTCATCGTTGCCCTGCTCACCCTGCGCGCACCAGGTGACCTGCGGCGGAGCAGGAGGCTGCATGGACACCATCCAGCCCGACGACGCGTTCACCGCGGTCGAGAATCTCCTCACCTAACGATGAAAACATCCACGCCGACATCCGTAGGTAACCGAGAGGGGTCACGTCATGGGCTATGTCCTCGGGCTCGGCGGGCCCTACCATCACGACAGTTCAGCCTGCCTCGCCGACGACACCGGCACGATCCTTGCCTTCGTCGAAGAGGAACGCTTCACCCGCCGTAAGCACAACAAAGACTCCCGCTCCTGCGCTCAATCCGCCGCGTATTGCCTGGCGAAGGCCGGTATTCGACTGGAAGACGTGGGGGAAATCGTCGTCGCGTGGAATCCCGGGTGGCCCGAGCAAGCCGGCCATATTACCGACCGCGAGCTGATCCGCGAACTGCTCGCCCCAGGCTATTTCAATGGCTATACGCCTCGATCGCTGACGATCATTGACCATCATCTGGCTCACGCGGCCTCAGCCTTCTACCTATCTGGTTTCGCCGATTCAGTGGTGCTTGTCGCCGACGGGTCCGGCGACGGCGTGTCCACGACCGTCTACCACGGAACCGCCGCCGGACTGAAGGTGCTCCGCCAATACCCTTTCACCCAGTCACTCGGCTGGTTCTATGAGACCGTCGCCGAGCATCTGGGCCTCGGTGACTGGACCAGTTCCGGTAAACTCATGGGCCTTGCCGGCTACGGGCAACCTCGCCACGAGCTGAAATTCCTTCGCACCAGCCACGACGACGGGTACCTGTTGGACCTGTCGCGGTACGGCCTGCCAGCGGTCGACGAGACGGCGAACTACACAAACTTCACGTACTACAACCGRCTCAAGCGTGCCTACGCCTCCGCATTCACGGACCTCGGCGTCCCCGCCCATCACCGCCCGGCAACGTACGATCTCGCCACCGGCAGGATGATCGCCGACAGCGAGTTTACGCCTGCCCAGGCAGACCTTGCCGCGTCGGCGCAACACGCACTCGAATGCTGCCTCCTCCAGCTGGCGAGAGGCGCCCTCACGCAGACACGCAGTACACGTCTCTGTGTCGCCGGCGGTGTAGGGCTCAACTGCTCGGCCAATGGCGTCTTGCGACGGCACAGCGGCGCCAAAGCGCTGTTCGTGCCGCCAACTCCAGGAGACGCGGGCTGTGCCATCGGAGCTGCGCTCGAATGTCTCCGCCGCGCAGGTCGCCTGTCCGTTCCCTACGCTCCCATGGTTACCACCGCGCTGGGGCCCGCCTTCACGGATGACCAGATCCGCGGGACTCTGGACCGCACTCAGATCCCCTACAGCTATCACGGCGACGGCATCGTCGACCCCATCGCGCACGCCCTGGCCGCTGGGTCGATCGTCGGATGGTTCCAAGGGCCCACCGAAGCCGGCCCCCGAGCGCTCGGGCACCGCAGCATCCTCGCCGATCCGCGTACGATCGCGACCCGCGACCGGATCAACCGCGACATCAAACGCAGGGAGATGTGGCGCCCCTTGGCACCGAGCATCCTGGCCGAGGCAGCGGAGAAACTCATCGCTGAGCCCGGACCAGCCGACTTCATGGTCATTTCATACCCAGCCACCGACCATGCCCGAGCCACAATCCCCGCCACCGTGCACGTCGATGGCAGCATGCGCCCGCAGATCGTCCAGGAGGCGACCAACCCCCGCTACGCCCGCTTGCTGGGCACCTTCGAGGCGGAGACGGGTGTCCCGGCCCTACTCAACACGTCGTTCAACCACGAGGCCGAGCCCGTGGTCTGCACGCCCACCGACGCGTTGCGGACCTTCTTCGCCACCGAACTCGATGCGCTGGCCCTCGGCGGGTTCCTCGTCACCAAGAGTGACGGCCGTCGGCCGGGACCGTGACACCAGACGATCAGCCCTCAACCACCTCGGCTAGCCTTGGGCTCCGAACCACCGACCGACCACCAGCCCGCCGACTACATGAGGCCACGCATCCATGACGGTTCTTGACACCCCACCGATCGTCGACCAGCTGCGGTCACGGTTCGGCTCCGCCATCCGCATCGGCCAGGGCTGCGACCTCGCTTCCGATCTCTGCGTCGAGATCGACGACGGCGGCTTCCTCGCCGTCGGCGACCGCGTGTCCATCCGCCGAGGTACCACCATCCAGGTCCACCGCGGCGGCACAATCGTCATTGGCGACGACGTCGCCATCGGCGAGAACACGTTCCTGTCCTCGATGGTCGGCATCCKCCTCGGTGACGGGGTAGGAATCTCCAACATGGTCGACATCCACGACCACAACCACCGTGAGCGGTCGCGTGCGCACGTGCCTGACGGCGAACCCACACCGTGGGCCAGCGGTTTCGCAGGCGCTCCCGTCATCATCGAGACCGGAGCGTTGATCTCCAACAAGGTCAGCGTCACCGCTGGCGTCCGCGTCGGCCAGAACACCGTCGTCGGCGCCAACTCGACCGTCACCCGGTCCCTCGGTCCCAACACGGTCGCCGCCGGCGCTCCCGCGCAGCCGATCCGCACGTTCGACGGCCCGCTGGCCACCACCGAGGACCGTCATGAGATCCGAGTCGGCTGGTTCGGCACCAGCATCATGGAACACCTGGAGGGCTACAACGCCCAAATGGTCACCCAGGCGAACCTGCCCGCAGTCGGCTCGTCCATTCCCGTCGAAGCCTGGCGCAACCGTGGCTACGTTCAGCGCCTGCATCTCGCTCTCCAGGTCGCCTGGCCCTATCTCGGGTTCGCCTTCGACAACCACGGTGAAGGCGGAGCGACCTCCCGCGACATCCTCAACATCGTCGGGCGCAGTGTCCCACCCAAGACTCGTGCCTTCGACCTGGCGTTCCTCGGCTGCGGCATCAACGACGTCTGGCGCGGCTTCCAAGGCAGAACCACCGAAGCTGTCGGCCCTGACGAGTTCGACACAAACTACCGGGATATGCTCCGACTCCTCACCGCAGGTGCCCGGCGGGTGATCTGCATCGGCGAGACTCCCTTCGGCTGGGACAACACCGGCCTGGACATCGATGCGATGAACAGCGAACTTGCCCGCTACAACAACCTCGCCGCCCGCGCGGCGGCTGACGCCGGAGCGCAGTTCCTCGACGTCTGGCCAGCCTTCACCACAACAGCCCAGGCCCTCGCCGGCTGGTCACCGGCAACTCGCCCCGACGAAACCCTCTGGTCCGACGGGGTCCACCTCTCCGAGCTAGGCGACGCCCTCATGCTCCGGCTCGTCGAGCAGCGCCTGCGCGACACCGACCTGATCCCCGCTCTGACCCGCTACGACTTGTATGAACGCACCGAGGCCCGGAGCACCTACCATCATCTGTTTACCGATAGCGATTCGCATGCGGACGTCGTACCGGCGCGCCGGTAGGCGCTATCCGACGAGCCGCGGGCTCCCTTCCTTCCCGTTTGTACGACGTCCGRGGAATCAACGGATACGTCAGCTGGTGGAGGTGAGTATCCGCGCAGCCGTATGCAGGTTCGCTACGCTGCCGAGATAACGAGGCCGGGGACCGGTCGGTGGGCCTCCCCGGCCGGACCGAACATGCAGCGACCAGCAACCGGCGGCCCCGGCCGCAGCGATGTCCGACATCTGATCGCCAATCAAGAGTGTTCGCTCCGCGTCCACCCCRCTCGCCCGCATAGCAGCGTGAACGAGYCCGGGTTCAGGCTTACGACAAAAACACCTGTCATCGGGTAGGTGCGGACAATACAGAACGTCAGTGAGCCTGACCTGGGCCGGCCGCAACTCGTCCACCATGCGACCGTGGATGGCCGCGAGCTGTTCGGTGGTCATAATACCGCGACCTATATTGGCTTGGTTTGTCGCCACCATGAGACGTATGCCGTGCGCGAATAGAAGATTCGCAGCCGCCCTGGCTCCAGGCAGCCACACCCAGTCGGAACTTTGTCGAACTCCGCGATCAAGATTGCGGTTGAGGACACCGTCGCGGTCGAGAATCACGAGTTCCAGGCGATAATGTTGCGGTAGCCGTACACCAAGTTCCATCTTTCCTCCGGAACTTCACGCCGCGGGGAATCTCATATTCGTCGAGAACCGACCCAACCCTGACCTCGGCTACTTACCGAATCGGTTCACAACTGTATCTCTGGCCCGCCGGGCGTGTCACCGCGAGTCTCGATCCACGACAAGATTCCGGGCCGGGATGGGCAGCGAGCGGACGCCGGGTGAGGCCATCAGCGCTCGCCCGCTCGGCCGCTGTCCTGCGCGGCGACGGCAGGAAGGCGGTTCGGCGGAGTGGGAGGCCGTGATCGGCTGGCGACGGTCCCGTTACGGTGGACGTCCGTGCCGGAGCGGTTCGGCTGTCCGGCTCGGGACCGGGCATGGGATGGGGGCGGGGTGCGTGGCGCGGGTGAGTCTGCGGGTGGAGCAGAACGAGTTGCGTGCGCGGATGCGTGCGGTCGGGATGACGCACGAGGAAGCCGCGGTCGAGTTCGCCCGCCGTTATCGGCTGCGCCCTCGGGCAGCGTTCCGTCATGCGTTCGGGTGGACATTGCAGGAGGCCACCAACCGGATCAATGCCCATGCGACCCGCACCGGTGTTGATCCGGATGGCATGCCGGTGATGAGCCCCCCGCGGTTGAGTGAGGTGGAGAACTGGCCGTTTCCGGATCGGCGCCGGCCGACTCCGCAGGTCCTCGCGCTGCTCGCCGAGGTGTACGGCACCGATGTTCATCGACTTGTGGATCTTGAGGATCGGGAGCGACTCAGCCGGCAGGACCGGCTGCTGCTCGACCTCACGCGGCGGGACATCGCGGATTCCGACCATCCGGCCCACGGGAATGCGGGCGTGCGGGGTCTGTCGGGGCAGCGTGGGACGGATCGGGTCGGCCCGATGGCCTATGACCTGTTCCGCCGCGGACAGGGCAATGGCGGCGCGCCACAGCCCATGGCCTCCGCCGGGGAGGCCGGGTTTCTCGACGGGGATGAGGAGGAGCGGCTGCGCGGTGCGGTGTCGTGGCCGAGCCGGGTGGATGGTCGGGTGGTGGCGTCGTTGGCGGCGATCCTGGCCGAGCAGCGGGCGACGGRGGATCTGATCGGTTCGGCTCGGCTGTTGGTGCCGGTGGTGGCGCAGTTGGGTGAGGTGGAGCGGCTGATTGGCGAGGCGTCGGGGCGGGTGCGGGGGCCGCTGGTGGAGATCGGGGCGCAGTGGGCGGAGTTCGCTGGCTGGCTGCACATCTCCACTGGCCGGTGGGCGGCGGCCCGTGGCTGGCTGGACCGGGCCGCGGAGTGGGCGTTCGAGGTGGACGCGACCACCTTGCACGCGACCACGGTCAGCTTCAAGGGTCATCTGGCGTTCCACCTGGGCCAGCTCGACGCCGCGGTGGGCCTGTCGCGGGCGGCGTCGCGGGACGGGCGGGTGTGGGTGGGCCAGCGGGCCTACGACGCCCATCAGGAAGCCCGCGCCCACGCGCTGGCGGGCCGCCGCCGGCCGGCGGTCGAGGCGCTGGCTCGGGGCGCCGATCTCGCTGCCGCCGCGGCGGCGGACGGCGAGGCGGCCCCGGCGTGGATCTACTACTACACGCCGGAGTTCTATGCGTTGGAACGCGGCTGGGTCTGCCGCTACCTCGGCCGCGACGACCCGGCCTCCAACGAGGAGGCGATTCGCTGCCTCACCCGCGGACTCACCGGACTCGGCGACGCCCGCACCTCCGGCTGGGCGGCGGAGTTCCTCTGCCACCTGGCCGCCGCCTACCTCCAGGCCGACAGCCCCGACCTCGCCGGCACAGCCGGCATCGAGGCGGCGACGATCATCGCCGCGACGGGGTCCGTCCGGCTGCTGCCACGGCTGGCGCGGTTGCACGCCGACCTGGCCGCACGCTGGCCGGGAAGCCCTACCACGGCTGATCTGGGTGAGGCTCTTCGGCTCGGCCGGGACGACGGGTAAGCGCCGCCGGTCGACGGTGAATCGGGGGCCCAGAAGGCTGTCTCGTTCGGTTCTGGGGTGTCGCTGGGCGGGTGCACGGTGCCCAGCATTCCCCCGTTTCACAGCGGTGAATGGTCCCGTTATGTCACATGCGACACCTGGATGGACTAGAAGCGATGTGGCTATAACGGGTCATTTTGCGCTGGGTTGCCGTTCCCACTTCCGAGTTGGAACGGCTCGCTGGCGTTCCGGCGAGGTAGGCATGGAGGGAAACGGTCCGCAGCACAGGGGTGACGGACCGCCGCCGGACGTTGCGAGGTGGATGCGGTGGCTCCTCGTTCGGAACTCCCCACGGGCCGCAGGCYGGCGCGGTGGGCCACGGCCGGTGTGCTGCTGGCCGTCGCTGTGGTGGGTGCGTGCAGCTCGAATCACGCCTCCGAACCGGGACCAGCCGCGACCTCGGCCCCCTCTGTGCCGTCCCGCGCCACCGCATCGCCCGCGGTGTCGCCGTCGCCGACCTCGCCCGCCGAGATCGCCGGGCAGCGGGCCGTGGCCGCGTACGTCGGGTTGTGGCAGGCGATGGCCGAAGCCAGCCACACCTCGAACTGGCAGTCACCCGAGCTGGTCCGCTACGCCTCCGGGTCGGCGTTGCAGGTCGCCTCCGGCATCTTGTACGCCGATCATTACAACGGGCTGGTAGCACGGGGGGCACCGGTGCTGCATCCGGAGGTCACCTCGGTTAGCCCGCCGGAGGCGCCGAAGACGGTGATGGTGTTCGACTGCGCTGACAGCTCGACCTGGCTGCGGTACCGCACGGCGGGGCCGGCGTTCACCGACGAACCCGGCGGCCGGCGGGCGATCACCTCCGAAGTTCGCCTGCACGAGGACGGGTCGTGGAAGGTCACCCRGTTCGCCGTGCAGGGACTCGGGTCATGCTGAAGCACGCCGTCCCTGCCGCCGTCTGCCTGCTGGGCGTCCTCGCGGTCACAACGCCCGCCTACGCCGACATCTTCACCTCCGCGGACTGCGACCAGAACCCCTACCCCGGATGTGAACTCGCCGCCGGACAGAACAACAGCCCCCAGCTCCCACCGGACGGGGATGCCCGCCCGGCGCCGCGGGCCGGCGGGTYGCAGGGCGGCACGGCCAGCGGCCCGGCGGTGCGCCCGCCGGGTGATGTGTCGCTCGACCCGTCGGAACTCGCAACCTGCTCCTACACCCGCAGCGACTTCCAGCCCGCAGGCGACCCGATCCGGCCCGTTGCGTTCCGCTCCATCCCGCGCGACGGCGGACCGCACGTCGTGGCCGCGGTTCACCGGCCGGGGTCGCTGCGCGTCCTGCCTGCCGCGACCGCCCCGGACAGGCAGCCCGGGGCCTGGTACGTCTACCAGTGCCAGAACGACGGGTGGCGCGACGCGCTCTACCGGCCCCCGGTCTGGATACCAGACGGCCAGGCCGGCCCGGCGGCAACCGCCCCCGACCCGGAGGCCCTCGCCGAACAGGCCCGCAACCAGCTCCGCCTCCAAGGCCCGACGATCGCACTCAGCCCGACCGGCCGGCAGCTCATCCGCCTCCCCACCTGGATGTGGCTCGACCCCGCAGGCTGGCATCCCGTCTCCGCCACAGCCGCCGCCGGCGGCGTGTCAGTGACCGCCGTCGCCACCCCCGCCGAGGTCGTCTGGGCGATGGGTGACGGCGCCCAGGTCCGCTGCACCGGCCCCGGTACCCCCTACCGACCCGACATCGACCCGAAAGCGTCCTCACCGGACTGCGGCCACACCTACCAGACCGTCTCCGACGACCAGCCCGGCGCCGTGTTCCCCGTGACCGCCACCATCACCTGGAACGTCACCTGGACCGGCGCCGGCCAGACCGGCACGTTCAACGGCCTCACCACCGTCTCCACCACCCAGGTCACCGTCATCTCCATCCCCGCACTGAGCACCGGCGGGGGCTGAGCACAAGACCCGCCCACACAGGGCTCCCTCGGGTCGTCCGGCCCCGCCCAGGGGTACGGCCCCCGCCTTTCCGCGTTCCAACCTCGTCCGATGGAAGGATCGGGTACCACCAACACCCATCTTGCGTGATCTACGTCACATATCATTGCCTGTTTTGCGCGGAAATGACCGAAAGGTCTGTTCTTTTACGGACCGCCCGTCCGTTTACCTACCGGACCGCCCATCCGCCTACCTGTCTAGCGGGTAGGTCCGAGGTGGCGCATCGATGCAGGTCGGCCGGTATCTGACACCCACCCAAGCGAGCCAGGAATCATGYCGCAATTGGCATCGTATCTAACCGTGGGAGCTAGCGGAAGCGGTCGACGGAACGCGCCCTGTTGGCGGTAGAGGATAGTCCGGTTAGCTTTTATTTACCGCATTTCCGCCGCCGGTTCTGTGAGGTGCCGTGGTCGATCCGTCCCGCGTCCGCCCGTCCCGCGTCCGCCGTCCTGCACCCGCCGATTCGTGCGACGATCGACCGCAAACAGGGGACGGGCCACCGCAGGCCGGCACGGAGGACACGGGCGGGAACGGCGCCACAGTGGTGCCGGACGCCGACGGACCGAAGGCCCGCCCGGCCGGGGTGCAGAACGCCCACAATGCCGAATCGGACGCCGATGCGGTGGCGCGCTGGCTGGCCGAGACGCTTGCCGAAGCCCCACCCGTCCCGCCAGCAGTCGCCACCCTCATCGCGGGCGTGCTCGTCCGGCGCCCGCCCGCCGCCTAACCTCCCAAGCAAGGGACCACCGTCGTCTACGCGCCAGCACACCGACATGTGCGCCCACCATTACTCACGGCCGTTCCGGCACACGAATACCACTTGCCATGTGTGGCCAAGGGGTGGTAGCGGTCGTGCCGGCGCATTTTCGGGCGCCTCACCAGCATCTTTATTAGGTGGTCGGGGCGACCTCCAGCCCGCACCCTGGTTGCACACGTCGCACGGCTCGGAAGTGGAGTCTACGGACGTGATGTATGGAGTGTGATCGTCTAGCGACTCATCAGATGGCAACGGTGCGTGACGTTGGACGGCCATCGCCTGATCATCCCGAGAAAGCCTGCAAGCGACTCGATGAGGAGAGATACGCGATGGCCGTGTGTCCGTCTGTGACCGACTCGGAGGGGTTCGGGAAGGAGCTGTTGGCGGCGATTCCTGATCTGTTGAGCTCGATGGTGAAGGCGTTCGCGGAGGCGTTGATGAACGCCGAGGTCGATGAGATCTTTAACGCGAATTCTGGAGTGGTATCTCCAGAAAAAGTCAATCGTCGGAATGGCCATCGGGATCGGGCGTGGGATACCCGGGCCGGGACGACCGAGCTGGCGGTCCCGGGGAACTGGCCCAAGTACTGTAGCAGAGCACGTCATGGCCCACTGCGTGCAGGATTCAGATCAGGCACGGAGGGTCGGCGCTGCGATCGCATATCTGTGCCGTGAGGCCACGTGACCCGCCGGCCTGGGCTTGATCTGACAAGGAAGTTCCCTCGCGGGTCTCGTAGGAGCGCTACCTGAACCCGGCCGGCCACGGCCACACCGGGTTCGTCTGCAAAGTACCCCATTTCGCCACTAGCGATCAAGGCGGCTTCTCATGGGAACAACCGAGGCCAGACGTTCCTCGCCCGCCGATACCACCACCTCCTTGGACCAGTTCGTGGCCTGACCCTCAAGGAGCTGTCGGACTAGATCACTTCGCCAATGATAGACCTCAGACGCAATTTTGCCGACCGAGACGTCAACACCAAAAGCGGTCTCGGTAACCTTCGCTATTAGCTTCGGACGCTCAGGGTCACGATCATTCCAGCCTGGTTCACGGACACGCCACCGTTCACCCGTTCCCGGATCTTTCCTGTTGGACATCTGCTTATAAAGATTGATGCGCTGCGCGTCGCCGAGAAGGCCATTCCGATATCCGTGTTCAATTAGCGACGCGAGCGACATCCCCCATTTCCTCTTCAACGGCATCAGCGAGATAAGCGTCGCCTGCCCAGGCCAGCTGTCACGAAGCAGGTCGCCAGGCAGCAGAAACTCCGATGCGAATGCGTAGGCTTCGGCCTCAAGATCACCACCTCGCCGCGTTTGGTGCATCACAAGATGGCCAAGTTCATGTGCGACCGAGAGGCGAGTTCTTTCCCACGACGACGTGGCCCTAATTACCACCAAGGGACGGTCCATGGCATAGCCGACCCACGTCGAGAACGCGTCATGATATTTCGCGTGAAGTTCTGCTGAGAAGTCAACTGCGGCAACATGAATCCCGTTGCGCTCCAGCAGGCGTATAAGGTGCGGCACCGGAGCGTCGGCCGCGACCCCGAAGGCCGACCTACACGCCTCGGCGGCGACTCTGGGCGCTATCGACACAGGCATTCTCGGCACTTTGACATAGGGAAGACGCACTCTTTCTTCCGCCCTATGCAATAGGTCACCGATTAGCCTCGCCCACGCTACTAGCTGATCCTCTTCGCCTTTCGTCATACCTTTCTTGGCTCTAAAGAGCAGGCTTCCGCGCTGTACAGGCGTTACTGGTGCGGCAGTGAGAAACTGCGCAGGAAAATCGAGCGCGCGCGCGAGTGCATCAATCCTCAAACGGTCAAGTTTGGTTGAAAAGCTGTTTTCGAGGCGAGAGTATCGATCGGGCGCCAAATCGGCCCTTTCGGCAACAGCGACAGATTTCAACCGTTGGATTACGCGCGCGTCGCGGAGCCGTTCCCCGTATACCTCCTGATCAGTCTCGTCCTCCCATAGAGGCATCATCGTCCCCACGGCCTTCCTTGTCCTGCGCCTCTTCCTGCGCGTCTGTGATCTCTTCCTCGGATGCGGGAGCGTCCTGGTCCCAACGTCCTATCAGATCATCCAGCTCGTCATCATCATTGTCTGAGCCAGGCGGCGCAACAGGTAGCAGTGGGACTACATTCGGCGAGATCTCAACATGATCCACTACCGTCTGATAGTCAGGCTCACCACCCTTAGACCCTACTTGGGCGACGCCAAAGTAGGCGAGGATATCGTCTGTAATGTTGCCTTCACTATCCACCGCCCATTTGTAGTCCCACAGAACCACAAGGGACAGCGGCGAGTCACGGAAGGCGTCGACGGGAGGGGCTGGTTCCTCCTCGTCGTCCAGCAAGCTGAAAAGATCCTCTTGGCCTTCCAGAGTCACCGCTCCTGTACGCGGAGGCCGCTTTCTAAGCGGCGCAGTCACRCCACCACGGAACGTGATCCGAACCCAGTCCTGTCCGTAGGCCATCACGGACAGGCCGTCCGCCGCGAGGTCGGCTGATGGGAGAGCCAGCTCGATCAGCTTGTCTCGCATCATTACGGACATGGCCATGCCCTTTGGCGGGCGCCCGCGCGGCTTGTACAGCGTCGCCGAGTCCCGAAGGGCCGTGACCAGGAGTGCCCGAAGCATCGCAAGGCCCCGGGCGTGGGTCYCTACGACCGACCTCAACGTCGACGATGAACTCATGGGACAAGTTTGTACCCAGATTTTCACTATCGAGCAAGTCTGATCTTGAAAGTTGGGCTGGCGTTGTGTAGTCTTCCGCGTGCAAACGGTCAACTCTACCTGCCCAACCCCGCGTGACGAAGGCTCGCCGACGGGCCTCGACGCCGATGGTGGGCCCCGAATCAACCCCAAAGTGGCTCGTCTCGGCCCCCGCCAAGCGGCCAAACACGCAGGTAGCGCGCCAGGGTGACGGCCTAGGGCTCCGCCCTCTCAAGGGGGTAGCGCCGTACCTGCTCTGGGGCGAGGCCCTGAACCGACCCCTCGGTGGACATGTGCAGCCAGGGGGTGGTACCCATCGTGTTGGTGCACGCCCGAGCACTGCTCGCCAGTACCCCCGAGGGCCGGGCCGCCTATCTCGACGCCGACTTCCGCAACCCGGAGGGGATCCTGGAGCCCGAGCAACTGCGGGAAACTCTCGACCTGGGCCGGCCTATGGCGGTCAGTCTGATCGCGATCGTGCAGTTCATCACTGATGACGCGATCGTTCAGGATATCATCGACCGGCTCATGCGCCCGCTGCCGGCGGGGAGCATCCTGGCGCTGTCGACCGCCACGGCCGACAGCGCGCCCGAGGAAGCTCGCGCCGGGGAGGCCGCATACAACGCCAACGGCATTCCGCTGATCGCGCGCGATAAAAGCACGGTCGAGCGTTTCTTTGACGGGCTGGAACTGCTTGACCCCGGAGTAGTGCTCGTCCACCACTGGCATCCCGACGAGGAGGCGGCTGCGCTGGACGATGCCCACGTGTACATGTATGGCGGAATCGCCCGGAAACCGTAGCCCGCGCGCCTCGCCGTCCATGACACTGTGGATATGCGAGATCTCGCCCGGCCGGTAGGTGGTCAGCCGCCAGGGCGCGCCTGCGCGTTTTGTTGTCCTCGGCGGCCTTCCCTGCCTGTGCAGGACAGGGCAACGCCGCCGCCCGTTACGACGGCGCGCCCTGTCCATGGATGTGGGTTATGCGATGGTTGCGCGGATGGGTTCGCGGTCGGTCAGGCCAACTCCGCCGCGGGGGGCGTCGGCCTCCCCCTTCATCTGGCGGAAGATCGAGTCGTTGTCCCAGTACGCGCGTTCGGCGATGAGCTTGCCGGGGTTGTCGTCGCTGAAGAGGTAGAGTGCGGCGATTTCGAAGCGAACCACATGGTTCTGTGGAGTGATACCGGCGAACTCGCTCCGATGCGTTCCGGTGACAGTCACCTCTCGCCAGGAATAGCCGGGGAGGTCGTATTCTCCGGTGACGGTGATGACGAAGTCTGGTAAGGCGACAGTGAGCGCCTCGTAGAAGTCTTGCACGCCCCGGATGCCTTCGTAATGGGTGCTCATGGGGACGACATCGTAGAAGGAACGCTCGTCACGCACGAAGGTGTCGTAGACCTTCTCCCACTCCTTGGCGTTCTCCTGGCGAATGTGCTCCTCGATGGTCGCACGTTGCAGAGCAATCCGCTCCTCGACGGTAATAGTGATCATGGTATTGATTTCCTTTCTGATTGGTGTTTACTTTTCCATCTTGGTTTCTAACGGCCGTCCGTCTCCAGTGCGAAGAAGACCCACGAAGAAGACCATGAAGACGGYCACGAAGACGTCCTGAGTGAAAGCGTCGACCGGGTGCGGGCAGGTGCGGAACCGGTCGAATAAATGYCGTTCTTCAGAATGCGGACCCGCGTTCACCRGTGGGCCCTTATCTTCGCCCAGCTTCGGTACGGCACGGCGTCCGTCACCATGCCGAATAATCGGGTGGATGYTGCGGTCAGCGCACGGCAGCAGTGGCAGATGAAAGGGTGCCGACGAACTCGGTGAGTTCGGTGTCGAAGCGTGTGGGGTTCTCCACGAACGGTATGTGCCCCACGCCGGGGTACGCGGTCACGGTCGCCGCGGCAATGATGGTGTCCAACTCGGCGAAGGCGGCCGGGATGATGACGGTGTCGTCGCTGCCGTAGATGATCCGGGTGGGGATGGTCAGTTCGGCGAGCACCTCATCGCCGTCGTCGACGCGCCCGAGGATCGCGGCCCGTACCCGCGGCGGTACCGCGAGGACGGCGCCGAGCAGTCGTTCGCGGGTGGCCTGATCCCAGTCCCCGGCGCGCAGTAGATCGACGAACGCGCCCGCAGCGGGAACCGCCTCGCCGAGGTCGGTCGAGGTCAGTCCACCGGCTGTCGCGAGAAAGTCCGGTCCCAACAGCGCCAGGGCGTCCGCGCTACCGATCTTGCGCAACGGGGACACCAACACCAGTCCGGACAGACCGGACTGTCCGTAGGTGCGTAGAAAGTCGGTAGCCACCAGACCGCCGTAGGACCACGCCACCAGAACCACCGGCCCCGGTCCGGCGAGCGAGATAACCGCCGCGAGGTCCTCGGCCCACGTGCGGCTGAGCGCGTAGGTGTCGTCCTCGGGTACATCCGAGCGGCCATGCCCACGAAGGTCGGGCGCCAGGATGCGGAACGAATTCTGGATCCGCGCAACGAGCGGGTCCCACACRCCCGCGTTCAGCGACAGGCCGTGGACCAGCACGACGGTGGGCGCCTTTTCCGGGCTGTGCTCGAGGACTCGTAGTCGTGCCCCCGCGGCCCCGGTAACGATATGCTCTTTCATGGATTTCACCTTGGACTAGAATGTGACCGGCACCACTACAATGATTGTCGTGAAGGTCCGCCTCAATGCCACTTAGGTGGCATTGAAAATCTTGGCGGCGAGTGATATGGTGATTCGTTCGGAAGTGGCGTCTCTCCGGGTGGGTAACGTCGCGCTGGACGCATGTTTGCTGGAGGCCATCGTGGAGCTGGAAGCTGCGGACTACCGCCGCACTCTCGCGGTGATCAACGACTGTGTCGGTGCGACCGAGTCACCGTCCTTCCGTAGCGTCGTCCTCGACGCGTTCTCGGCGCACCTTGGCTACGAGCACCTCACCTTCTCCCTCGGCCGCCACCCGTCATTGCAGCTGGAATTGAGCGAGCCCCGCACTCGTGGCATCCTTCCCGAGCTCATGGCACGCTACCTGGACAGGTATGCCGGTCGAGATGTCTTCGCGCACAAGTTCGCTCGTCAACTGATGYAGGAATACGGCCAGGCCGTGCTCCCGCAACTGGCAGAGATGGCCCTCGGCAACGACAGATGCGGAGAATTCCTCGAGGATTTCTTGCCGCAAAACGACATCAGCGACAAGATCCTCGTCTGGCTGGATACCTCGCTGCCCGTTCACGGTTACATCGGAGTCGTTGCGACGGGCGGGCGCACCTTCGATCATAGAGATCACGAACTCCTGCGGGGACTTCGGCCGACGTTGTCGTACCTGYTGCGCAGCCATCTCGAACATCAGGTCGCGCCGGCGGGAATAGTCTTGTCGATCCGCGAGCACGAAATCGCCCGCTACGTTGCCGATGGATGGCCCAACAGATTGATCGCTCGGGAGCTCGGGATCTCGGAGTGGACCGTCAAACGTCACATCACCCATGTGCTCGCCAAGTGCGGCGTGCGGTCACGCACCGAGCTGGCCATCATGTGGCAGTCCGGCAGACGCGGAACYGACGCCGCGGAGCTCCTCTGACCGATCTGACCAGATATCGGAAGCCCAGGTCATGCTTGCGGGCGCCCTCATTCGCCCCTCATAACCGGCTCTGCGCACTACGTCTGAA
>NZ_MRUJ01000127.1:0-20623 GCF_002099325.1 Frankia sp. KB5
ACGCTGCGCTACCTCGCCGGAGCCCTGGGTTCGTCCCCGGGGTGAAGGCGTTCACCGCCGCGGTCCTCGGCGGCATCGGCAACGTGCGCGGGGCGATRCTCGGCGGCCTGCTCCTCGGATTGGTGGAAAGCTATGGCGGATATATCTTCCAGGCGTCCTACAAGGACGTGATCGCTTTCCTGGTCCTGGTCGGCATCCTGATGATCCGACCGTCCGGCCTGCTCGGGGAACGTCTAGGGAGGGCAGCGTGAGCGCTGCGACGTCGTCCGCCCGCYCGCCGAGGGCCGGGGCGCCGCTCCCACCCGCCGGGCCGGGTGGCGGGTCTGGTGGCGACCCGGCGGGCGCATCGCTGCGTCCGGCCGTGCTGTTCTCCCCGGCCCGGYTGCGCCAGCTCGGGGTGCTGCTGCTGGTGGGTGTRCTCGCCGCGGTGGTGACCGGTCCGGCCGGGGGCTCCGACAAACCGCTGAAGGCATTTCAGGATTCGGTGCTGGACGCGCGGATCCTGCCCTACCTGGGGCTCGCCGCCGCGTTGTGGATCGTCCTGGCGCTCGGCGTCGAACTGCGGGGCGCGGCGGGCCGGCTGACGGCCGGCATCCGGGGGCCGGTGAGCGCGGCCTACGCCACCCGGGGCGGCCCGATCGCGCTGAACCTGGCGCTTCTGGCGGTCGCGATCATCGCCCCGCTGGTCGTCTCGACCGCCGCGCAGCAGTCGATGGTCAACGACATCGGCATCTACGCGCTGCTCGCACTGGGCCTGAACGTCGTGGTCGGCTACGCCGGCCTGCTCGACCTCGGCTACATCGCCTTCTTCGCCATCGGTGYCTACGCGACGGCCTACTTCACCTCACAGACCGCGATGCCGTGGCACGCGCCCTTCGTGCTCAACCCGTTCTTCGTCTTCCCGATCGCGCTGGTCCTTGCCGCGCTCGCCGGCGTCGTCCTGGGCGCGCCGACGCTGCGGCTGCGGGGTGACTACCTGGCGATCGTCACGCTCGGTTTCGGTGAGATCATCCATTTGATCGCGAACAACGCCGACAACATCACGAACGGTGCCCGGGGGGCCTTCGGCGTTCCGCACCTGTCGATCAACCTGCTCGGCCTCGGCTACGAGTGGGGCATCGATCCGCTGCCGTATTACTACCTGCTCCTGGCCATCATCGTCGGAGTCATGATCGCCTTCGGTCGGCTGGAACGGTCCAGGATCGGCCGGGCCTGGGCGGCGATCCGCGAGGACGAGATCGCAGCCGAGGCGACCGGGGTCGCGACCCTGCGGATGAAGCTGCTCGCCTTCGCTATCGGCGCCTCGGTGTCGGGCTTCGCCGGCGTGCTCTTCGCCTCCAAACAGTTCTTCAACCCGCAGAGCTTCAGCCTGCAGGCGTCGTTCTTCGTCGTCGCCGTCGTCATCTTCGGCGGGATGGGTTCCCGGCTCGGGGTGGTGGTCGGTGCCGTCGTCCTCCAGGGCATCGCCTTCTACCTGCGCGACAAGGTCCCGCCCGCGGACCGGTACATCTACTTCGGCGCTGTCATCGTGATCATGATGATCTTCCGTCCGCAGGGACTCGTGCCGTCGCGCCGGCGGCGTCGGGAGATCCAGCTCGCGGAGGCCGGCATCGGCGCGGCGGACTCCCTGGGCGCCGCGCCCACGGGGGGCAAGCCGTGACCAGGGGCGGAGCGCACCGCGTCTCCCCGCCGGGACACCGGCGCTCCCGGGACCGGCAGCGCGGGAGCAGCCAGGGCCGCGGGAGCAGCCAGGGCCGCGGGGACAGCCAGGGCCCGGGGGAAGCCGGGCGCGGCGGAGGCCCGGAGGACCTAGTGGTGGAGGCCCGCGACCTGGCGCTGCGGTTCGGGGGTGTGACCAGCCTCGACGGCGTCTCACTGCGCCAGCGCCGGGGCGAGATCCTGGCGGTGATCGGACCGAACGGGGCCGGCAAGACCTCGCTGTTCAACTGCCTCACCGGGGCATACCGCCCGCAGCAGGGATCGGTCACCTTCTGGCCCCGGCCCGGCAGGCAGGCCGAGCTGGTGGGGCGCAGCCCGCACGCCATCACCCGGCTCGGCGTCGCCCGGACCTTCCAGAACATCCGGCTCTTCCCCGCCCTGTCGGCGCTGGAGAACGTCCAGATCGGGACCGAGGTGCGGCAGCGGTACGGGCCGCTGGCCGCGGTGCTGGGGCTGCCGGGCGCCCGGCGGGCCGAGCGTGACGGCGTGCGGCACGCGCTGGAGCTGCTTGAGCTCGTGGGCCTGCCGCACCGGGCGCACGAGCTCGCCTCGTCGCTGCCCTACGGCGAGCAACGCCGGTTGGAGATCGCCCGGGCGCTCGGTACCGAGCCGCGCCTGCTGCTGCTCGACGAGCCCGCGGCCGGCACGAACCCGGCGGAGAAGCGTGACCTGGCAGAGTTGATCATCCGGATCGCGGGCACCGGGGTGTCGGTCCTGCTCATCGAGCATGACATGCGGCTGGTCATGTCGGTGGCGACCTCGGTGGTGGTGCTCAACTTCGGCCGGATCATCGCGTCCGGCACGCCGGTGGAGGTCCAGCGGGACCCGGCGGTCATCGAGGCGTACCTGGGCCTGGCCGACGCCGGCGCGGCGGATCCCGATGTGGTGGATCCCGGCGCGGCCGGCCCCGCCGGGTGGAAGGAACTGCGCTGATGCTGCTGACCCTGGCCAATGTCGAGGTCGCCTACGGCGCCGTCACCGCCCTGCGCGGCGTCAGCCTGGAGGTGGCCGAGGGCGAGATCGTCACCCTGCTCGGGGCCAACGGCGCCGGCAAGACAACCACGCTGCGGACGGTCTCCGGACTGCTGCGGCCCCGGGCGGGACAGACGTGGCTGGACGGTCGCCCATTGTCGTCAATTCCGGCGCACGAACTCGTCGGCCGGGGGGTGAGCCACGTGCCCGAGGGCCGGCGAATCTTCCCGAGCATGAGTGTCCGAGAGAACCTCCTGATGGGCGCCTACCACGATCGCCGGCATGTGCGGACCGACCTCGGCCGGGTGCTCGCGCTCTTCCCCCGGCTGGCCGAGCGGATCGCGCAGCCGGGAGGCACGTTGTCCGGCGGCGAGCAGCAGATGCTCGCGATCGGACGCGCGCTGATGAGCCGTCCCCGGCTGATGCTCCTCGACGAGCCGTCGATGGGGCTGGCCCCAATGATCGTTCAGACCATCTTCGAGGTGATCGCGGAGATCAACCGGGAGGGGGTCGCGGTACTGCTGGTCGAGCAGAACGCGGCTTCGGCGCTGCGGATCGCGGGCCGCGGCTACGTGCTGGAGACCGGCGAGGTCGTGCTGGCGGGTACCGCCGCGAGTCTGCTGGCCGACGACCGGGTCCGRCAGGCCTACCTCGGGGAGGACGTCGGCGGCCGGACCACCGCAGGCTGAACCGCCCGCGACCGCTGCTCCGCCCGTCGCCACATCGGCGAGAAACCGCCGTGGCGTGCCGCGGTCGGGTCACCGAGCGTTGGTGGCGCAGGCCGGTGAGCCGAGGACGCGGTCGAGATACGCGTTCGCGAACACCCCGGTCGGGTCGGCGGCGTCGCGCACGGCCAGGAAGTCGTCGAAACGGGGATAGAGCCCACGCAGCGTCGCCGCGTCCAGTGAATGCAGTTTGCCCCAGTGCGGCCGGCCGCCGACCGACAACATGATTTTCTCGGCGAGGYCGAAGTAGTCGCCGTGCGCACCGCGATGATCCACGTGCACGGCGATGTAGGCGGTGTCGCGGCCGTACGCCGTCGATATCGGGATCTCGTCCGCGGCGGCACATCGGACCTCCACCGGGAAGACGGCACGCACGTCCGCGCTCCCCATGGCGTAGACCAGCTCACGCAGCGTCGCGGCGAGATCGGCACGGGGGAGGGCGTACTCCATCTCCTTGAACCGGACCCGGCGGTGGGAGGTGAACACCCGGTAGGACAGGTCGCGGAACGTGCGGCTGCCCGAGGCCCGCGCGCTGACGTGCGCGATGGGCCGCACCGCCGCGGGCATCCGCCGGCCCGTCGTCATCAGCGCGCCGAAGAGGGTGTTCGACACCAGTTCGTCGTCAACCCAGCAGCGCAGCCGGGGCAGCGGCGCCAGGCCGTCGTCGAGCGGACGCCGCTGCCCGCGTCTGACCAGGGCCGTCGTGGTGTGCGGAAACCACGAGAAGCGGAGGTGGTCGGTCTGGTCGACGAGATCGTCGTAGGTGTCGAGGACCTCGTCCAGGCGCATCGGACCCTCCTGGACCTGCAGGGCGAACAGCGGCACCGCCTGCAGGGTGACCGACGTGACGACGCCGACGGCACCCAGGCCCAGCCGGGCGGCGGCGAACAACTCGGGACGTTCGCCGCGTGAACAGGTGACCACACTGCCGTCGCCGAGTACCACCTCGAGTGCCCGGACCTGGGTGCACAGGCCGCCGAAGCGGCTCCCGGTGCCGTGGGTGCCGGTCGAGATGGCACCCGCGATGGTCACCTCGTCGACGTCGCCCTGGTTGGTCAGGGCGAGCCCGGCCTCCGCGAGCAGCCGGTTCAGCCGGCGCATGGTCATCCCACCGCGCACCGTCACCAGGCCGCTGCCGCCGTCCAGAGCGACGAGGTCGGCGCACCTGTCCAGGCGGACCTGGACGGAGCCCGGGTCCGGGCGGCCGATGGCGCTCATGGAATGGGACGATCCGATCGCCCGGATCTGATGGCCGTCCCGGATGGCGGTACCGACCAGGGCGGAGATCTCCTCCGCGTCGCGGGGGCGGGCGAGGCGCACCGACCGGACGGTCTCGTTGCCCGCCCAGTTGCGCCAGGCCGAGGACTTACCAACGGGCGAGCCCATGGGCACCTCCGTCYGCCGGGACCGATGGCCGCGGTCCGGGGCCGGTCCGAAGTCGGGACCGGCCACCATCGTGAACCGGGCCTTCCCGGCTCCGTCACGCGGGGGGCGGGTGATGGCCGTTCACAGGGCGATGCGTCGTCCGACCTCCGTCCGGGCGGGATGGGCCGGTGGTCACGGACGAGCGACAGGTACGACATGATCCGCGCTTGCGGACTCCGGTGGGATCCGCGGTCGCACATCGGGCAGCAGACTCCGGTAGGCATGACGGGGGGATGATCGTGACCGGAGTACCCCCATCAGCCATCGGCGGGCCGGGCCTTCCACCGTGTGATGCAGGACCGCGGYGAAGGCGAAGGACAGGGCGAAGTCGGCGAGGATGGCGAGCGYCGTCCCGGCCGCGGTGGTGGCGTCGACCCAGCCGAGTTCCCCGCTGATCGTGAGTGTGGCGGGGTGAATGAGATAGAAGGCGTAGGAGATCTCGCCGAAATAGACGAGTGGGCGGGAGCTGAACACCGGAATCCGGCGGCCGTCCGCCTCACGGGTGCCGGCCAGGAAGATGATGATGGCAAACGCCGGCAGTGTGAGCGTGTCCATGAATCCCTGTAGATGGCCGTAGCGGTAGCCCAGGAGTATCGGGACGACCAGCCAGGCGCAGGAGAAGGCGGTGAGCATCCGACGCTGCCACGGCGTTGCGCGGGCACCCTCACGAGCCAGCAACCCAAGGACCACGCCAAGGACGAACTCGCCGAGCCRCACCGCCGGGTTCGCGTACGCGGCAAGATCGAACCGAGAGCCCGCGGTGCTCGCCGCACATGCCACGGCCGCGGCAGGGAGAACGAACAGGAGCGCGGCGCGGATGCGTTCGGGGTTGGTGCGGGTCGCGAACCTGCGGTACACGTGGGGGAAGACCAGGTAGAAGAACGCCTCGCAGGACAACGACCACAGCACGGCACCACCCCAGCCGAAATAGATCGACTGGGTTGGAACCCATGCCTGGACGAGGAGCAGACTCGGCAGGATGGAGAGGGGCTTCGAGCCGAAGTCCCCCAATGTCCCCAGCGGCCACGCGATCGCGAGCCAGATCCAGATGGCGGCGAAGTACAGGGGATAGACCCGGGCGAACCGGCGCCAGTAGAACTGCCCCGCGGTGATCGGCCTGGTCGCCCAGGTGAGGACGAACCCCGACAGCACGAAGAAGAACGTGACGCCCACGTAACCGATGTTGCCCAGCACCGCGACCACCGGCAGGGTCCCCTGGACGTCCGCGTGGATGTGGCGGAGGAACACCAGAGTGGCGGCGACTCCCCGCAAGCCGGTCAACGTGGGCAGCTCCAGCCCGGTCTGAGGTGCTGGGAGCTGCCGCGAGGGACGGAAGCTCTCCTGCTGGGCGGATTCTGGCGAGGTCCTCCGGGTCAACGCGCCCCCTTGATCGTCAGCCGTGCGTGCCGTCCCAGGCGAGGCCACGGCGATACCTCGGAGGAACAAACACTAACGTAGGTGTTGAATTGCCCATCGCGCCCCCGATCGGGTGAACATCGTGGCGCCGGCAGCCGGCTAGCGGGCGAACCTGGGACCTGGGCGGCAGTCGCCGCACAGCGTTGTGAGGTCTAGCCCGTCTGCGGACGAGCTACGAACGAGTCCACTGGTCCGGGTCCATGGGTGGGGCGTATCACGATCTCGGTGATACTCGCGCGGTCGGGAAGTGCCACTGCCCCGGTCACGACGTCGGCGATGTCGTCGGGCGCGATGAGCAGGTCGGCATTCCACGCCCGCCCCTCGGCCTGGAAGATTTTTTGCTGCATGGGGGTCGCCGTGCGGCCCGGGAAGACCGTGCACACCCGCACCCCGGCAGCCGAGACCTCCGCCCGCAGGCTGTCGGCGATCGCCCGCAGGGCGTGCTTGGCCGCGGCGTACTGGCCGACGCCGGCGCCGGCGGACAAGCCCTGGGTGGAGTTGATGAACACCACGTCGCCACCGGTCCGGACGAGGTCCGGAATCAGCATCTGGGTGAGCACATAGGGCGCGCGTACATTGATGTCCAGCTGTTCGTCAAGGTCGGTCAGTGGGGCGTCGGCGATCGCGCCGCGGTGGTAGGCCCCTGCCGAGTGCACCAGGATCTTCAGGTCCGTGGGCTGATCACGGACCATGTCGACCAGACAGCCGCGGTCCGCGGGATCGGTGATGTCCGCAGCCTGGTGGTGGATGGTCAGACCGACCTCGTCGGCCTCCTTGACCATCCTCGCCAGCACCTCCTCATCGCGACCGGTCGCGATGACAAATGCGCCGGCCCGCGCCAACCGAAGGGCGACGGCGCGCCCGATCCCGCTGGAGGCACCGGTGACCAGTGCGCCGCGGCCGGCGAGCTGGGGCAGGTGGGGCAGGTGGGTACGCGGACTTCCGCCTAGCAGATGGTCGGCACAGGCGATGGCCAGGTTCTGCTTTGCCGTCACTGCTTGGACGCTCCTCGGCAGAGTGGCGCAGGTCGCTAACCTGGACGAACACGAGCAGGCTGCCGCTGGGATCCGCGGACGGGTCCCGTTCGCCAGCGCGAACACGCGTCGATGCGGGTCGATCGCGGCTATCTGCGGCGAAGTAGCCACATCCCGCACGGTTGCGACTGTACCATCACGTAACGGTCGAGTATGCGTTGGCGCCCAGGGCCGCCCCAGCTCTCCAATCCCCGCCAGGAACGCGGTCAGGTCGAGTGGAGCGACCGAGGCCGGCGGCTTCCGCTGTCGCTGCGATCAGYGGATCGGGGACGCTCGGGGCCCGGTGATGGCCGGCTGCGGCGGCAAGCGTGCGGCGCGGATACTCGACACGCGAGATTCCGGCTCGGGCGGAGGCAGCGTCGAGCTTGGGGAGAACCGCGTCGGCACGTCACGTACGAGGATGTCGGCCACCGGCGTCACCTCACAGGTTCAATATCAGATTCCTCAACCGCGATATCATGGCCGCTTCTGTGCGGGCACCTACCCCACTCACCTCGCAACTCACCTCGCACGTACCCAAAGGTGTCCTGCGGCGGACTGCAGCCCGGCGGAGGCTTGGAGGAGGAAGGAGAGCAACGTCCCCGCCAGCGACGCGCCGATCGCGATCGACCAGCCCGCCGGACCGAGCGGGGTGCAACCGAAGAACTGGCTGACGCCTGGCATCTGCACGATGGCGGCCAGGACGACCGCCGAGGCGGCGATGCTCAGCAGGACCGTCCGGCTGCGGCCGCCGACGAGCAGCGTCTGGCCCAGTTGCGAGCCGACGAGCGCGGCGAGGCCGACCGTGTTCGCGTGCCGTCGGCGCCCGGTGAGGCGGGCGATGATCCAGGCACCCGTGGCGGCGAGGGTCGTGGCGACCGCCCGCACCGCGATCTCCCGGTTCAGGGCGGTACCGAGGGAGCGCTCCGGGCCCTCGCTGAGGAGCTGTCCGGTCGCCTCCGGATCCGGCTCGCGCAGCGCGACGGCCAGGGCCGGGGCGAGATCGGTGAGCAGGTTGACGAGCAGCAGTTGCCGCGCGGACAGTGGCGACCGCCCGGTGGCCATGGAGCCGAGGAGAGTGAACGCGATCTCGCCGAGGTTCCCGCCCACGAAGATGCCCAGGGCCTGGCGGACCGAGGCCCACATCGAACGGCCCTCGACGAGCACGTCGATGATCGTGTTCAGCTGGTCGTCCGTCACGATCACGTCGGCGGCGGCCCGGGCCGCCGGCGTGCCACGCCGGCCCAGCGCGAGGCCGACGTCGGCGAGCCGGATGGCGGGCGCGTCGTTGGCGCCGTCGCCGGTCATCGCCACCGTCTTGCCCAGCCGCTGGTAGGCCTCCACGACCCGCACCTTATGCAGCGGAGTGCTCCGGGCGATCACGGCCACCCTGGGCAGGACCGCGTCCAGGGCCTCGTCGTCCATGGCTTCGAGCTCGACACCCGTCAGCATGATCTGGTCGTCGGTGAGCACTCCCAGTTCGGTGGCGATCGTCCTGGCGGTGGCCGGATGGTCTCCGGTCATCATCAGCACCTGCACGCCCGCGGCGCGCAGCGCCTCCAGCGACGCCCCGGCCGTGGTCCGGACCGGGTCGGACAGGACGAGGAAGCCGAGGAAGGCCAACTCGGCCACGCTGTCATCGGTGAGTTCCTCGTCCGCCGGTCGGGGCGCGGACCCCAGGTCGCGATCGGCCACCGCGAGGACGCGGTAGCCCGCGCCCGCGAGCCGGCTGTGCTCCTGGATGAGCCTCGCCCGCCGGCGGTCGTTCAGCGGTGCCGTTCCGTCGGCGGTCCGGATGCGGGCGCACCGTGGCAGCAGCACCTCGGGCGCCCCTTTGACGCTCAGCACCGTGGTCGTGCCGGCATCCCCCACTGCCGCGTGGTAGCCGCGGCCCGGCTCGAAGGGAAGCGAGGCCGTCGGCGACCACACGGCGAGACCGTACTCGCGGGTCACCGCCGCCGCGGCCGCTCCCTTCTGCACCGCGCGATCGGTCGGATGCGGCAACTTCTTCTTTCCTTTGCCGCGCGGCGTGGCGCGTAGCCCGGCGGCCAGCACCCGCCGATGCGTCGCTCCGAACTCGGTCACCGCGGCGGTGTGCGTGCCGTCCGAGACGGCGTGCAGGCGGATCCTGCCCTCGGTGAGCGTTCCGGTCTTGTCGAAACCCAGCACGTCCACCCGGCCGAGGGTCTCGATGGTGCGGGGGTTGCGTACCAGCGCGCCCCGTGCCGAGAGCCGTCGGGCGGCGGAAAGCTGGGCGGCGGTCGCGAGGAAGGGCAGCCCTTCGGGCACCGCCGCGACGGCGAGCGCCACCCCGGCGCTGAGCGTGTCCCGGATCGGCAGGCCACGGATCAACCCGGAGGCCAACAGTGCCCCGGCGGCGGCGAGCGCCACCGGAATGGTGAGATCGGTGATTGTGGACAGTCGCGCCTCGACGCCGCTGAGCCGGGCGGGACCGGCGGTCGCGGCCATGCTGCGCCCCGCCTCGGTGGCCGAGCCGGTGGCCACCACCACGCCGGCGCCCCGCCCGCCGGCGACGGTCGTTCCTTCGTAGATCATCGAGGAGCGGTCTGCCAGGTTGGCGGCTGCCACCGGTCCGGGCGATTTCGTGACCGGCATGGACTCGCCGGTCAGCGACGACTCGTCGACGTCGAGCCCCGTCGTCGACAGGAGCCGGCAGTCCGCGGGGACGACATCCCCGGCCCCGACCATGATGATGTCGCCCGGGACCAGGTCGTCCGCCGGCAGCTTGGTCTCCTCGCCGTCCCGCAGCACCCGGGCCGGAACCGCCGAGACGGCGAACAGTCGGGCGAGTGCCCGGTCCGCCCGTATCTGCTGGACCGCGCCGGCGAACGCCGAGCCGATCGCGACGCTGAGCACCAGACCGGCGTCCAGCACGGAACCGGTCGCGGCCGACAGCGCGGCGCCGCCGAGGAGGACGGGGGTGAGCGGGTTGGCCAGTTCGGCCGCGAACGCCCGGACGAGGCTGGGCGCGGTCGCCTGCATCGACACCGCGCCGTCCTGGCGGCGTCGCGCCGCCTCCTCGGTGGACAGCCCACCCGGGCGGCTGTTGTCCAGCAGAGCCAGGCAGTCCTCGGCCGGCAGGATGTGCCACGGGGTACGGGGGACTGCGGGCGGCGGGGGGCGGCGACCCAGTTCCCGCGCCGCCCAGATCCCCTCGCCGAGGGCGGCGGTGACCGCCGCGGTGACCATTGTCATGGCCCGGGAGACCAGCCGCGGGTCGGCCCCGGTGAGCATGGCCAACGCACCGGCACCCGAGCCCACCTGGGCGAGCCGCACCGCGTGCCGGCTCACCTGGGCGGCCGCGGCGACCGCCTCGATCACGAGGCTGGCGGCGGCCAGGTCATTCCCAACCAGGATGTGCGCCCCCCAGGCCGGCGAGCCGTCGTGGCCGTTCACGCCGACGCCGCAGTCCGCGGTGCCGACCGCGGCCCGTCGGCGGGACACGACCAGGACGCCGCCGCGCTCGGCCTGCAGACCGCGGATCGTCCCGACCAACCGGTCCCCCCCGGGTACCCCGGGAAGGTTGTTGGTGTCCTCCACTGTTCCGCCGGCGCCGGCGGGAGGGTCACCGGCGATGAACACCGCCCGCCCGGAACGGCGGCAGGCGGCCAGCAGGTGGTGGCTCCCCTCCGCTCGCCCGGGTTCGACCGACACGATGGCCATCAGCCTGCTGCCCTGAGCCAGACCGAGCACCGTGTCCGCCCCGGACCGGGCCAGTTCGCGGCGCTCCCGGACACCGGTCCGGCCGCGCAGGCCGAGCTGTTCCACCGGCCCGAGGGCCCAGCCCTCCGCGGTGGCGACGGCGCTGATACCGGCCGGACGGAACAGGGCGTGCGCGCGGACCGCGACGTCGCTGCGGTTCGCACCGGCCAGCGGCACGACGTCGGCGATTATGCGTTCCTCTCCGCGCAGGACGTCGGCGTCGATGACGATGGTGTCGACGCGGTCGAGCACCCGCAGGGCCGCCGAATCCATGACGTGGACGCCGCGGCGCGCCAGGACGCGGGTCAACTGGGCGGCGAAGCCCTCCCGCCCGACCCGGGCCGGGCGTGGCAGCGAGGTGGCGGCCAGCGCCACGGCACGGCGCGGATTCCCGGTGGCGGCGGTGGCGGCCGCGAACCCGCCGAGCCCGCCGAGCACGGCGAGGTCGGCGTAGCGCTCCACCGGACCGTCCGGCAGCGGTCGCGGCCGTTCGGTCACCACCGGCTCGGCCGCGGCCCAGTCCGGATGACCGAGCAGCCCGTCCCGAGCCGTCATGAAGGCGTCCCGGCGCGCACGCGCCTCGCCCAGCGCGACCATCCGGTAGCCGGCGTCGACCGCGAGACCGAGATTCCCCTGCGCCAGGGCGAGGGCACCGGCGTTGACCAGCCCGAGGACGACGTCGGCCCGGCCCGCGCCGAGCATCTGCTCCACCCACCGGCGCAGCCGGGGTTGGGTGTCGACGAGGGTGACCAGCGATGCGATCTCGATGGGCAGTGGCACCGCCCGGGCGAGCCGGCCCGCCGACGCCAGCGCGAACGCGACCCCGTCGGCCGCCAGTGCCGCGGCCGTCCGGCGGACCGGCGCCGCGAACCTCGCCACCGCTCCCGGCTTCGGTTCGAGCGCGACGCCCTCCACCCGGCCGAGGGCCGCGACCAGGTCGTCGAGGGTGGGGGGCGGTTCGGCGAGCCCGATCAGGACACATTGCAACGGCTCGTTGACCCGGGCCCACGCCACCCCGGGCTGATTCTCCAGTACTCGTTCCAGCTGCCGGCGACGGGATTCGCCGGCAGGCCCGGAGATCCCCCGGATCCCGAGACTGAGAAGGTGGTGGGCGTCGGCCCTCCCCCGCGGTTCGCCGGCCGCCGTGGAGCCGGCGATCTCGCGATCGGCGCCGTCGCGATCGGCGCCGTCGCGATCGACGCCGCGGGGCGTGGGGGGCCCGGGTGCGAGGGAACCGGGCTTTGAATCCGGACTCCACCCGGTCCGGGTATGGGCAAGAACCGTATGGGCGAGAACCGGCTGGGCCACCGCCCCCAGGAGGGCGCTCGGCACGCGCAGGACGGTCCGGGCTGCGGGCAGACGCATCCGCGCGGYCTCCTCCTCATCATTGCGTRATCATCGCGTGCGGCGGGCGCGGGCCACGGCTGCCTCGTAGTCCTAACCGACTACCCTCTCCGCACGCGTACTAACTGATCGTTCTAGGAGATCAGTTAGTACGAGGACCGGACGCCGTGGCTCTGCACCGCCCCCCGGGCGGTGGCCAGCGCCTGCGGTGAGAAGTTGATGTTGGACTGGTCCATGAAACTGAAGGCGAACAGCCCGTCCAGGCTGAGCTTGCGCACCTCGTCACCGGCGAGCAGGGCGTGCATGTCCGCGTCCCAGGCCGCCTGCGACCCCGACTTGAAATGCGCCACCATGACCGGGCCGTACTGTCCCAGCAGCTTCGTCATGTTCCGCACGTCGGCGGCGTTGGAATCGTTCCCCATCGCCTGGAAGCTCTGGAAGTCCGACGCCCGCAGCACGTCCGCGAAGTGTGTGATCAGAGAGCGGCCGCCGCCCTTCACCGGATCGTCCCAGCGGCTCTGCCAACCGCCCCAGCCCAGCGACACCCGGGCGTTGGGCGCCCCGGCATGGAAGATCTCCTGGGTCGCCAGATACCGGTCCTGCAGAGCCCGGTAGTAGTTCGTGGTCTCGGGTGTGGCGGCCCACTCGTTGGACTGGCACGGATATGTCTGCAGTTCGGTGAAGAGCGTGACGTAGAGCGCCGGGCCGTTCGCGGGTCCGGCGAAGATCGAGGCGAGCTCGCGGGCGTCGRTGAGAAAGGCGCCGGACAACGGGTACTCCCGGCCGCAGGCGGGGCCATGGGAGGTCTGGAAGGTCCCCACGCTGCCGGTGCCGTCGAGCCAGACGACGAGATGAATGCCGTGGCCGGAACGGTAGACCTCGGGAATCAGGTCCGCCCGCCACTTCCGTAGAAAGCTCAGGTCGCCCGGGCCGTTGTACCAGGTGGTGAGAAAGTCCAGGTTCCCGGCGAGCGGCGAGGCGAGGGCGCTGTCGAGCGCCGGCCCGAGACCAAAGCGCAGCTTGCCCGGCTGGGTCGCCGGGACGGGTCGGATTCCCGCCGCCAGCGCCCGGCCCCAAGGGCCGGGCCGCGGATCCCCTTCATCGTGTGGTGCATGGGCGCCGGGTGGTGCATGGGCGCCGGGTGGGCCGGGAAGGCTGGCCGCGCTGGTGGGCCCTGGTCTGTCCGGGCTACTGGGCCCGGCCGCGCTGCTGCCGTCGCGGCCGCGGTGTTCGTGACCGAGGGTCGCGACAAGAACAGCACTCATGGCGAGGAGGACGAGGACGAGTGCGCCGGGATGTCGCGGCATTCGACTACGTAGGGACACGATCCTCCTGCCGCGGTTGCCGGGTAGCGGCGAAATTGTAGTTGATTAGACGCGCATCGGAGTCATTCTTCGTGGGTGAGTCGAGCGGAGCGGGTGAGGGACTCTGACGGCGATGGTGACTTTCCGTAGTAATTTTCGCCGGGTTGTCGATGCTTGGCGTGAGCGATCTGTCGCCTAAGGGAAAATCCGCCTAGTGCCGGGTGAGTGCTCCTCCTTCCGGGTGTTCGATGATGGCGTTTCCTGACATCGCCCTGTGGCGCGCCCGGCGCGCCCGGCGCGGACGCCCGTGYGGAACCCCGGCTGAGCAGGAGGAGCATGACCGCCGACCCGGATCTTCGGATGAGCACCGCTCTCATCACCGGCGCATCCTCGGGCATCGGCGCGGCGTTCGCCGAGGCATACGCGGACCGTGGAGCCCGGCTCGTCCTCGTGGCGCCGTCCGAGCCGAGGCTGTGGATGGTCGCGGAGCGCCTCGGCGCCCGGTACGGCACCGAGGCGCACGTCATCGCGGTCGACCTCGCCGACGAGCGTGGTCCGGACCGCCTCGCCGAGGCGGTCGCCGAAGCGGGCCTGGAGGTCGACATCCTCGTCAACAACGCCGGGTTCGGGACACGCGGTCCCTACCACGAGCTGTCCGCCGACCGGGATCACCGTGAGGTGATGCTGAACGTGGTGGCTGTCGAACGGGTCGCGCACCTGTTCCTGCCGGGCATGGTGGCCCGGGGCCGCGGCACGGTCATCAACGTCTCCTCCACCTCGGGTTTCCAGGCCGTCCCGTACATGACCGTCTACGGGGCCTCGAAGGCCTTCGTCCTGTCGTTCTCGATCGGCCTGTGGGCCGAGTACCGCCGGCGGGGGGTGCGCGTCCTCGCGTTATGCCCCGGACCGACCGACACCGAGTTCTTCGAGGTGCTGGGAACCCGGATGTCCGCCGGTGGCCGGTTGCGGACCACGGACGAGGTGATCGCCACCGCGTTCCGTGCCCTCGACCGCGGCCAGCCGTACGTCATCGACGGACGGCTGAACTACCTGACCTCCAACGCCTCCCGGCTGCTGCCGCGCGGACTGGTCGCGCGGATCACCGAACGGGTACTGCGCCCCGGCCGCTCGCGGCCGCCGGACCCGTCGATGTCAGTCCRCCGAGTTCGGCCACCAGCTCGTAGGAGCGGATCCGGTCCGCCAGCCGGGTGACGTTGGTGACGACCATGACCTCGTCGGCACCCGTCTCGTCGAGCAGCGCGTCGATCCCCGCGCGAACCGTCACCGGGGAGCCGACGATGTGCGAGGCGGTGGCGGCCTCCRCGATCGACCGCTCCCGCGAGGTCCACGGGTAGGCGGCGGCCTCCTCTGGCGAAGGGAACACCCCGGGGCGGCCGCTACGCAGCCGCAGCATCGCCAGCCGCTGCGGTCCGGCCAGCCACTGCGCGTGCTCGTCGTCGGCGGCACAGAGCACCGCGGCGGCGACGATCGCATACGGTCGTTCCCGGCCGGGCGAGGGACGGAAGGACTTCCGGTAGAGCTCCAACGCCGGCACCGTGTTCACCGAGCTGAAATGGTGCGCGAACGCGAACGGCAGGCCGAGCATGCCGGCCACCTGGGCGCTGTAGCCACTCGATCCCAGCAACCAGATGGGCGGTACCTCGGCCCGCGGGAACGCGGTGACGCCGCGCCTCGGGTGCGAGTCGGGGAAATTCCCCCCGGCCAGAAAGGTCGTCAGTTCGGCGAGCTGCTCGGGGAAGTCGTCGATGGCCGACAGATCGCTGGTGCGGCGTAGAGCCCGGGCGGTCGCGGGATCGGTGCCGGGAGCACGGCCGACACCCAGATCGATCCGTCCCGGGAAGAGGGTGCCCAACGTGCCGAACTGTTCGGCGATGGCGAGTGGCGCATGGTTGGGCAGCATCACCCCACCGGACCCCACCCTGAGGGTGGTGGTGGCCGCGGCGACCTGACCGATGAGGATCGAGGTCGCCGAGCTCGCGATCCCCGGGATGCCATGATGCTCGGCCAACCAGTATCGGGTGTATCCGAGCCTTTCGGCATGTCGGGCGAGTTCGAGTGTCCCGTGGACCGCGTCGGTGGCGGGGACGCCGGTGCCCACCGGGACGAGATCCAACACGGACAKGGGGACAGGTCGGGCCGGGCTCACGGCTGGTTACAACGAAGCATCCGGCCGCGCTCTTCCCGGGGTACTTCCCCGGGCACCCCGGGGGCCATCAGCCGCCGACCGTCTCCATGTAGTCCTCGGCCACCTCGTCGAGATCGTCCGTCGGATAACCGAGGGCGACGCGCACCCGCCGCCGGCCGACCAGCAGGAGATCGAGCATGAAGTCGGGGACCGTGGCGTGCTCGCAGCGGTGGTAGCCCATGGTGAACCAGGCGTGGGCGTCGGTGAGCAGACCGATTGACTCCAGGCTCTCGGCCACGGCCTCGTAGACGCCCGGATCGACCGACCGGGACGCCTTCAGCTCGGCCCGCAGCGCGGCCGCGTCGTCCTGCTGACCGTTGCGCAGCAGGCCGTCATGCAGCCAGACGCGGGGATCGACCGGGCACTTGCCGCCGTCCGCCACCGCCGCCCGGTAGCAGYGGATCGCCTCGTCCCAGTCGTCCGCGAGCCCGTACTGGCTGCCCGCGTCGACCAGCAGGGATGCCCGGGTGACGCGTTCGCTGTGCGTCTCGCTCCGTTCGGCCAGGGCCTCCAGAGTGGCCGCCGCGCCGCGATGGTCGCCGTTTCCCGCGGCCTTGAAGACGATCTCGTCTACGTCGTCATCCGAAAGGCCGTCATCCGAAAGGCCGTCATCCGAAAGCATGGGAATATTGTCACCCCCGGTTGTGGGGCCGGCACGCGGGCGGCGTGCTCTTCGATGGCGGTCTCATATGGTACCCGTCAGCCGGATCGGTACCCGTCAGCCGGATCAGGATCGACGGGCCATCTTGAGGGTCTTCTCCAACTGCTCGCGGTCCACCTCGGCGACCCGGCCGTTCGTCGGGACGGTCGGGATGTGGCCACCGCCGAGGACGAGGTCGGTGGTGTGCCGCAGGCCCATGTCCTTCTGCTCCACGTCAAGGATGGCCTCCTCGACCCGGTAGAGCTTCTCGATCCTGGAGACCTTCGCCTCGACCTGGGCCGCGACGATGCGCAGCCGCCGTTCGGCCTTGGCCAGCCGCCGTTCGAGCCGACGGTCGACGATGTTGGGCATCGGCTCGTCCCGTTCCGTCGGGTCGTGCAGGTAGAGCTCGACCGCGACGGCGACCAGCGGGATCAACGCCTGGAACACGATCACCGCGCCGCCGGTGCTCTCGCTGGCCGATCCCTGGGTGCGCACCAGCACTCCGGCGATGGACAGCAGCAGGAAGATCGCGGTGGTGAGGGTCAAGGCCAGCGGCGACGACTTCGACTCCACCAGCTGCTCGCGGATCTCCGGATCGATCTTGAACCGGCCCGCGTCGGCGTCGGCGAGCATCTGCTTCTGGGCCCGTGCGAGGATCGACGCCTTGATGCCGTGGGCGAGCGCCACCCCGGCGATGAACACGGCGACCCCCAGCAGGCCGCCCAGCCACCATTCGGGCCCGTACCCGCCGACGTCGGCGAGGACGGCGTAGGACTGGGCGAAGACGTAGAAGTCCAGCGCCGCGAGCACCGTCAGCACCGCGGCCCGGGCCGGGCCCGCCAGTGCCATCTGCGGGATGCGTTCCTGCACCCCGACGCTGCGCCACAGCCGGCCCTGCTCGACCTTGTTCTTGATCAGCTCGGTCCGCCGCTCTCGGCGTTCGGCCCGGGAGTCGATCTCCATCCGGAGCTCGGCGATCAGCTCTTCCAGGGTCCGTCCGTCGGCCCGGACCGCGGCGCGGACCTCCTGGACCTCCGCGTCCTCGAGGCTCTTGAGGACCTTCGGGCGGGTCTCGGCGCCCGCCAGCGCAATGTCGGCGTCTCCCACCCGGCGGATGAGCTGCTTGGCCAGACGCCCTGGCTGGTTTCCCCTACGCAGCACCTTGGAGGTTCCTACTTTCCGATCTCGGTCCTTCCGGGTTCGACCGGACGGGTTCGACGGGACATTCGACGAGAGGTTCCACGGAGCTGTCGGCCTCGTCGGCTGCTGGTCGGTGTGGTTGGCGTGGTCGGCCGGTCAGTCGATCGGACGGGCGAAGGTGCCGCCGACGAAGCAGAGCATGGCGCAGACGATGCCGAGCACCGAGGCGACCATCGCCTCGCGCGCACCCTGGGCCTCGTCACCGGAGAAGACCATGGTCAGTACGAGCGTGCCGACCCCGACGACCGCACCGACGGCCCCCAGCAGGAACCGTCGCTGGATGGTCTCCCGCGGCGGCAGCCTGGACAGCGCGTCGATCGGGGCGATCCGGCCGGCCCGGGCCTGGTTGCCCACACGGCGGYGGATGTCGCGCAGTCGGAAGGTGTTCCCGGTGATGAAGAAGCTGAGCGCGGTCACGATCATCGAGCCGGTGACGGAGACCTTCGCGAACGGCGACGACAGGGTCAGCCAGACCCAGATCTCCAGCACCGCGAGCATGAGCAGACAGCTGGTGATCACGACCGTCGAGCGCATGAGGGCCGGGCTGAAATGCTGCTCCTCGGGCTCGTGAAGAACACCCATGGGTCGCCTCCTTGCGTGGGTTTCCACCGGTGCTGTCGCGATCATCAGTGGCTCGGACGTGTCGGCGTGGTGCGCGCCGCGGCGGATGCGGACGGGGTGTTCCGGGATCTCGGGTGCTCCGGCGACGGTCGCGGCCGGACTTGAGGTGGCGGTGAGAGTGGTCAGTGCAGTGCCGCTTTCGATGGGGCCGGGCTGGTCGGGGGCATGAGGATGATGACGCCGGGTGTCCGGCCGGGGCGGGGCCGTCCTAGCTGCAGTCACTGCTGATCCGTCGGCACAGCTCGCCCTTGAGGTAACGGGCGAGGTCCTGCTGCGGGCGGTCCGCTGATCCCTCGTTGACGCCGATGAAACGCACCCTGTCGTTTCCGACGGAGGTGATCTGCCGCGTCTCGAAGCACCGTTTGACCAGTGCCTCGGCGATCGACACGGAGGCCTTCTTACCGTCGACGTTGAGGCAGTCGGAGTCCTGGCCGGTCCCCAGGAGGTCCGTCCAGACCAGCACGGTCACCTCGTTGACCTTCACATCGGGCGTGGAACGGACGGCGTTGATCTCGTCGTTGATGCCGGCGAGCAGGCCCGTCACGCTGCCCTTCGGGCTGACCCGCTCGGTTTGGACGATGTGGTCGATCTCCTGACTGAGCACCTTCGACGCGGCGAGCCGGTCCTTCTCCTCGCGTCGGTCGTTGTTCCGAGTGATCTGGAACATCCGGTCACCGTGGAAGCAGTCCGAGTAGGTCATCGGGCCGCCGCCGCTGGCGACCAGCCGGATGTACTCGCCGTTCTTCAGCGCGGTGTCGAGATAGGGCTGGGTCCGGGCGGTCACCCGCCCGGCCGTCTCGGGCGAGTTGTCGGACAGGTCGAGAAGGATCAGTAGCAGGGGTGCGCCGTTGTCCGGGGCCTTCTCCTGGTATCGGGTGCAGTCCAACGGAGCGGAGGCGTCGGCCCTGCCCAGCAGACCGCCGGTGTTGCAGGCGGTGAGCATCGGCGTCGCGAGCAGCGTCGCCGCGACCAGACCGGCGAGCCGCCTGCGCCGGGCCCGTCGCCGCGGCCCGGCAACCATCAGATCGTCCTCGGTGGCATCCTCGGCCGCCACCGTGGGAGCGACGGGAACAGCGACGGGAACAGCGACGGGAACATTGCTCGTCATCGCAGCACGATCTCCACTCGGCGCCGGCTCGCGTCGGCGACGCCGTCCTGCGCGCCTTCCTCGCCCTTGCCCTCGACCTCCAGCAGCGAGCCGGGGATGCCCTGAGTAGCAAGCCACGACTCGACCGCCTTGGCGCGATCCTGCGACAGCCGCAGGTTGTCCTCGGTCCGACCCAGCCCATCGCTGTACCCGATGACCGCGATGTGGCCGGGGTGTTCACGGATCGACGGCAGAATCTGCCCCAACGCGGTCACGGCCTCCCTCCGGAGCTCACTGCTGTTCGAGTCGAACAGGTAGTCGGCGCTGACCGTCGTCACCTGGCTGCCGTCCGGCTGGGTGATGAACTTGCTCAACGGTGGCAACGGATCAGCCGCGACGGCAGGCGCGATCCGGGTGGCCCGTGGCGCCGGAGTGAACGAGGCGGTGTCGCCGCCGCTGGAGGAGCACCCGGCCACGAGCCCCAGCGCCGCTGTCATGACCACGCCCGCGCACGTGCGGACGGCCGGATTGCCGCGTCGCCTGAACGTGGCATCTCCGGGTGTGGAGTGAGCGTGATACACGGTCTGCCCCTAACGGCGAATCCGGGGCTCACCATAACGGGGGGGATCGGGCCGTCTCACCGCACCCTGGGGCGTTGTTCGCATAGTGTGTCAGCCCGTCGCGGCGTTGAGTCGGTGGCCTGGTACGCGCCGCATCCATGCTGATCGGCACCCGAGGCCCCGGAAGGGAGCTGGGTTACGAAGATCGAGGTGGAGGGGACGTATCCGCCCCGGATCGGTCCCCATTGCCCCCAGGCCCGCTCCTGGCCAGGAGGCCATTCCGGCTCGATGACGTCGAGCAGGATCAATCCCGCGGCGACGATCTCGCGGACCCGGTCGCCCATTGTGCGGTGCGTCTCGGTGTAGATCGCGCTGCCCTGCTCGTCATGCTCGGTGTAGGCGCGTCGGTCGAAGTAGCTGTGGAAGACCCGCAGGCCGTTCTCGTCCGGGTCATCCGGCAGGCACCAGACGAACGGATGGGTCGTGGAGAACACCCAGCGGCCGCCCGGCCGCAGCACCCGGGCGATCTCCCGCATCACGGTGCCACTGTCGGCGACGAACGGGACCGCGCCGAACGCCGAGCAGGCCACGTCCACGCTGGCGGCCGCGAACGGGAGCGCCGTGGCGTCCGCCTGGACGAGCGGCACATCGATACCGGTGCGGAT
>NZ_MRUJ01000128.1:0-19588 GCF_002099325.1 Frankia sp. KB5
GCCGCGACGGCAGGCGCGATCCGGGTGGCCCGTGGCGCCGGAGTGAACGAGGCGGTGTCGCCGCCGCTGGAGGAGCACCCGGCCACGAGCCCCAGCGCCGCTGTCATGACCACGCCCGCGCACGTGCGGACGGCCGGATTGCCGCGTCGCCTGAACGTGGCATCTCCGGGTGTGGAGTGAGCGTGATACACGGTCTGCCCCTAACGGCGAATCCGGGGCTCACCATAACGGGGGGGATCGGGCCGTCTCACCGCACCCTGGGGCGTTGTTCGCATAGTGTGTCAGCCCGTCGCGGCGTTGAGTCGGTGGCCTGGTACGCGCCGCATCCATGCTGATCGGCACCCGAGGCCCCGGAAGGGAGCTGGGTTACGAAGATCGAGGTGGAGGGGACGTATCCGCCCCGGATCGGTCCCCATTGCCCCCAGGCCCGCTCCTGGCCAGGAGGCCATTCCGACTCGATGACGTCGAGCAGGATCAATCCCGCGGCGACGATCTCGCGGACCCGGTCGCCCATTGTGCGGTGCGTCTCGGTGTAGATCGCGCTGCCCTGCTCGTCATGCTCGGTGTAGGCGCGTCGGTCGAAGTAGCTGTGGAAGACCCGCAGGCCGTTCTCGTCCGGGTCATCCGGCAGGCACCAGACGAACGGATGGGTCGTGGAGAACACCCAGCGGCCGCCCGGCCGCAGCACCCGGGCGATCTCCCGCATCACGGTGCCACTGTCGGCGACGAACGGGACCGCGCCGAACGCCGAGCAGGCCACGTCCACGCTGGCGGCCGCGAACGGGAGCGCCGTGGCGTCCGCCTGGACGAGCGGCACATCGATACCGGTGCGGATCCCGAGCGCGCGGGCCTGGTCCAGCTGTCCGCCGGACAGGTCGAATCCCACCACCCGGGCGCCCTGCCCGCGCAGCCAGCGGGCGCACTGCGCGCCGCCGCAGCCGACTTCCAGGACCACCTTGCCGGCGACGTCGCCGAGCAACCCGATCTCGGACTCCCGCAGTCCCTCCGGGCACCAGCAGAAGTCGCTGTCGCCGAGGAACGCGCCGTGCTCCGACTGGTAGTCCGCCGCGGCATCGTCCCAGTAGAAGCGGCTCGCCCGGCGGGCCGTGTCCGGGTCGATGTCACGGTAGCCGTAGGCCGGCAGCGGCGCGGAACCGTCCTGATCGGTGTGGCTTGGGCCGGTGTGGCTTGGGCCGGTGTGGCTCGGACTGGTGCGGTCGGTCGGGCCGGTGGTGCCGATGCTGTCGATTGTGCCGGTGCTGTCGGCGATGTTGTCTGGACTTTCCACGGTGACCCATGCTGGCATCCGGACCCGCGGCCACTCCGCTCGGGATGGGCGTTCAGGTCACGACCGGGGCCTGTTTACGGAGCGTGATGGGTGACGGCCGCGCCGATCACCGCGCGGTCCTCGGTGATGGTGACCGGCGTGTACACCACCACGCCGGCGGGATTGCGGTCGACGAGACGTCCGCGGCGRCTCTCCCCGACAAGACGGGCCCGGCCCTCCAGCGACCCCACGCCCACCTCGTGGTCGGCCGGGCCGAACGGGCCGGTACCGACCAGCCCGGCCTGCTCGGGAACCTCGGTCACGTAGATCCGCACGATCGCTCCGGGCACGGTCGTCCAGCGCAGGACGGTGCCGCCCAGGGTGGAACGGGCCTCCAGATCCACCACCGCGCGCGGCCGTGCGACGACCCGCACCAGTACCTCCGCGGCACCCGACGGGGCGACGAGACTATCCGAGGCGTCCGCTCCGGCGACCCACACCTGGTAGCGGTAGATCGCGCCGGGTGCGGTGTCCTGGTCGAGGAAATAGCCGTCGGATCCGCGGAACCGGCGCTTCGCGCCCGACAGCGGGGAGGTCTCGGCGAAGGTCCGTTCGATGACGATGCAGCCCTGCCCCGGAACCGGTCGCCAGGACAGCGCGACCGCGTCGTCGATCATGCTCGCCCGCAGCGCCGTGACGGGCGGGAAGAGCGTGCGGGTCGGGGTGCGGACCGGTACGGACCVCAGCTGGCCGGATTCGCCGGACACCGTGGTGACCACCTCGTGCCAGTGCGGGACGCCCCTGGGCACGCCGGCGTCGAACAGCTCGGTGGCCGTGGTGATGCCCAGGCTGCGTTCGCGGCGGCCGCCGGGGGCCGTGGGGTCGACAAGAACACGCGACACCCGGTAGGAGGCGCCCTGCGTGGTCGATGGTTCCCATCGGAGCAGGACCGCGCCGTCCTGCTCCACCGCGGTGARCTCCGTCGGGGCGGCAGGACGGCCGGTCTGCGGCGCGCCGGGATCGACGTGTCCGCTGGGCGCCTGGCCGGGCACCTGGCTGGGCGCCGCTCTGGCGGTGGGCCCTGGATGCCAGGACAGCTCGTCAACGTGGGCCGCCCGACGCGGCGGATCGGCCTGGGCCGCCCGGGCGAGCAGCTCGTGCGCCCGGGCCGGGGTCATCCGCCGGCCGGGGTCCTTCTCCAACAGGCCGTCGAGCACCGCGGCCAGCTCGCCGGCCCGGTGCGCCTGGGCGGGCGGCTGCAGCAGGATGGCCGCGAGCATCGCGCCGAACGTGTCCCGCTCGAACGGCGGCCGGCCCTCGACGGCGAAGTACAGCGTGCCGCCCAGGCTGAACAGGTCCGCCTCGAAGGTGGCGGGCTGGTTGTTCAGCCGCTCCGGCGCCATGTAGAGGGGGGTCCCGAGGACACCGGTGACGGTGAGGGTCGGGTCGCCGTCGCCGGTGGCGATGCCGAAGTCGGTGAGCACGACCCGTCCATCGGTCCCGATCAGGACGTTCGACGGCTTGACGTCACGGTGAACGATGCCATGCGCCCGTGCCGCGACGAGGGCATCGAGCACCGCGGTCCCGATCCGGGCGACCTCGGCAACGGGCAGGGGCCCGTCGGACCGGACCACCTCGAACAGGGACCGGGACGGCACGAGCTCCATCACGATCCAGGGCAGGCCGTTTTCCAGGAGCACGTCGAGGATGGTGACGACATGCGGATGGCCGCGAAGCTTGGCCGCATGGCGCGCCTCCCGCAGGGCGCGTTCGACCCGGTCTGCGCGTTCGGCCTCGGCGACTCCGCCGGCGAACTCGATCTCCTTGAGGGCCGCCTCGGTCTCCAGCACGGAGTCGAAGGCACGCCACACCGTCCCCATCGCACCCGCACCCAGCCGCGCGACGAGTCGGTATCGGCCCGCCACCATACGGTTGCCTACCGGAACGGTAGCCACGACACCCCCTTGGCTTCCTCCATTGTCGCAGGACAGCTTCCCAGGTGGACGGAAATATCGAGACGCTGCCGAGCAGCCCGCTCGCCGGGGTCGGGTCGGGTGACCCCGGGCTGGGCCGGGGTTGGGTCGGTCAGGACGGGTCGGGGCGTTCCGGCACGAGGTGCTGGCCGGGGGCCGCGGCGCCGTGCAGGCGCAGGGTCGCCCCGGCGGCGTCCGTGCCGGCTTCCCCACCGGTGTTCGTACGGGATACCGGGTGGGTCGGTTCCAGGAGCCGGTGTGACCCCACCGGCTCACCCGGTCCGTCGGTTCCAGGCCGATCCCCCGGGGCCGGCCGGGACGGCGCCATGGCGCCCGCGAAGGCCGTGGCGACGATCAGGGCGCCGGCGACCGACAGCAGCACGCGATTCGGCTCGTCAACATCCAGGACGCGCGCGAGCAGCAGACCGATCCCCGACCCGCTCACCGCCGCGGCCACGGTCGTCAGGACACCGATCCGCCGGTCGCTCAGGAAGATCATTTGCCCGCAGATGAGGCCGATTATCGCGGCGGCCACCGGCCCCACGACGGCATGGCCGGTCCGCTCGGTTTCGGCGGCCCAGACCCCGACCGTGGCGGCCAGACCGGTCAGGGCGAGCAGCGCGGTCAGGACCGATGGCCGTGACGAGGACGGGGATGGCCGTGACGGATGCGCGGGCCCGACTGCGGGGAATGACGGCGTCGGGACGGGTGAGGGTGTGGGGGGAGGGGTTGCCGGCGGGCCGGGATTCGGGGTCGGCCGGGTCTGCTCGCGGTTCGGTTCCGCACCCGTGACCGGGGGGACGTCGTTGCTGGCGTCGGCCGTCTCCTCGGGGGAGAGCCGCTGGGTGAGCAGGCGGACGAGCTCGCCGGCGGAGGGCCGGTGCCCGGGGTTCTTCGTCAGGGCCTGACGAACGGGACCGAGCAGCCGCTCGGGCACGCCGTCGAGCTCCGGCTCGGTCGAGCTGATGTGCAGCGCCACGATCTCCGGCGCCTCGCCGCGGAAGGGCCGCCGCCCGGTCGCGGCGAAGACCACGCAGCATCCCCAGGCGAAGACGTCCGCGGCCGATCCCGCCTGCTGGCCGTTGATCTGCTCGGGGGCCATCCAGACCACGGTCCCGACGAGTTCGCCCGCCTGGGTGTAGCCGGTGTAGTCGGCCGACCGGGCCACCCCGAAGTCGATGACCTTGGGACCGGCCCAGGACATCACGATGTTCGCCGGTTTGAGGTCGCGATGCACCACGCTGGCGGCGTGGATCGCCTCGAGGGCCGCGGCGAGACCGATCGCGAGCCCATCCAGAGGGCGGCCCGTGAGCGGGCCGCCCTCCTGGACGGCGGCGCGCAGGGTGGGGCCCGCCACGTATTCGGTCGCGAGCCAGGGCTTCGGCCCGTCCACCTCGGCCCTGATCACCCGGGCGACGGTGTCGGCTCGCACATGCCGGGCAGCCGAGACCTCGGAACGGAAGCGGGCACGGAACTCGGGGTCACTGGCATGCACCTCGTGCGGCACCTTCACCGCGACGGGCTGGTCGTCCGGTCCGAATCCCAGGTAAACAACGCCCATGCCGCCGGCGCCGATGCGATTGTGCAGGCGATARGGCCCCATCACCCGCGGGTCGGTGTCGTTCAGTGGTCGTAGCACGGCTGGTCCTCGAGCGTCCCTGTCCCCGGCGGCACTGCCTTTGGTGGCGCTGTCACGTTGGTGGCGCTGTCACGTCGCACCACAGCCCGGTGGCCGTCGGAATCTCTGAACGTAGTATTCCGCGGCGGCCCGATGCAGCGGTATATAGCAGAAAAGTGGCCCTTCGTAGACGGACAGCGCGTCCGGGACCGTCCGTCCCCCGGGGTTGTCGCCCCACAGCTCCTTCGCGTAGTCCTGCGGATCCCGGAACAGTTCGGCGGTCGCCCGCCTGACCAGCACCGGATCGGCGTCCGCATGGGCGAGCAGGCCGTTGGGGATCGTGACGGTCCGGACTGGCGAGATCCCCCGGTAGTCGTCGGGTCCGAGGCTTCCGGTGCCGAAGACCGGCCCGGCGAAGAAGTGCCCGCGGGACCGGTAGAACTGGTCCCAGTCGGCGGTGATGCCGTCCTGGTAGCTGGACAGGTCGAGCAGGCGCAGCCTGGCGCCACCGGCGATGGCGTTCTTGATCTGCCGGGTTCCGGCTCCGCCCGCCCAGACCACCGCGTCCACCTTCCCGGCGGACAGGCGGCGCAGGGCCTCGTCGATGGAGGATTCGTCCAGTTCGCCGCGGCAGTCCTCGGACAGGGCCACCCGCAGGAGCACCTCGCTGATCTGCCGGACCCCCGATCCCGACCGGCCGGCGGCGATGGGTCGGTGGCAGAGATCGGCGAAGCGGGTGATGTCGACGTCATCCGACCTGCTGGTGGGGTCGCGCACGATCACGTGCAGCAGGTCCTGATGGACGGGTCCGATGGTGCGCAGACCCGCCACCGGGTGGCCACCGCGGTTCGGATCGAACTGGTTGACCCCCTCCGCCGCGTCGACCGTCGTGTTGAGCTGCGCGATCGCCAACCCGCAGACGCGGCTGTCGGGTGATTCCAGGTTATAGATGTTCTCCGTGGAACCCGCCGTTTCCACGACGTCCACGTCGAAGTGTTCCGGGGCGGCTTGCAACCGGGTCCGCAGTACCCGGGCAAACTGGTTGTAGGGTGACCCGACACTGCCAGTGAAGATCTGTACCGAAGTGCAGGCGGATCGGCCCGCCGGCGGCCAGGCGGCCGCCCTGGAACGATCGGACGTGGTAATGAGCAAAGTGACGACGGCGACGGCGAGAACCACACCGATCACCACGGTGAGGCGTTGCCGTCGGGTCAGCCTTTCCGGCCGGGACCCGGCCGGTTGGTCCGTCGACACCGCGCATCCTCCGCTCTGGGATGTGGATCATTGACGACCATGGTCGCGGAATGCGGGAAATCGTAGAGGAATCGGCAGAGCAGGTTCACAGCCGGGGGTGCGGTGGTAAAGCGCCCCGCTGCCAGCTTCTCGGAAACTCTTCCGGAGCGCGATTCCCGGCGGGCCTTCGGGCTTGTCCGGTGGACGACACGGGGTCACCGGTGGCGAGGCCAACGTCCGGCTTCCCGGCCTGGGAGCCACAGGTCGACCCCGCCGACCCGGCTGGGAGCCGCGCCGACGAGTTCGCGCAGCAGCGTGCGTAGCTCGGCGGTCCGCCGCGCCGGTCCCAGCACGACGGCGTCCGGGGCGAGCCGTTTGTAGGCCGCCCGCAGCCGCGGCGATCCCGACATGGCAGCGGCGGTCGTCGCGCCGTTGTCGATGTCGATGAGGGCGGACGTCAGCGCGTCCGGCGGGCTGTGGAACGCCGCCCGGCCATCGGGCCCGGGGACGGTGCAGTAGCAGCCGGGGATGACGAACCGGAAGTTCGCCCTGGCCTGCCACAGCATGGCCTCGGCGTTCTGGGGATGGGGAAAGGGGACGACGAGTGCGGTGGCACCCTGCGGAATCAGGGTCACCCCGTCACTGGTGAAGAACGCGGGCGTCGTCATCGACGTGGTGAGCATCGGGGCGGGGACGAGCGCCACCAGGGCCGCGAGTGTCAGCAGGCCGGCTCCCAGCCGGACGGTCCTGGTCCGGACCCGAGCGGGGATCTCCCGTCCGGGGTCCGGATCGGCGGGCACCGTCCGGTCCGACGCCAGCCGGTCAAGCCCGGTCGCCACCACGATGGCCGCGCACATCATCACGTATAACGCCAGGCGGGAGGGCAACACGTTGCCGAGTACCGGCACGTGCTGAAGGGGCAGCCACGGGAGGGGAACGCCGGTGTCCCGGCCGTCGACATGCAGGTGACCACCGAGTGAGAGCACGGCCATGACCACGCCGAGCGGAGCGAACACCCCGACCGGCGGAGGCCGGCGCGCGCCGCCCGTCGCGACGACGACCACGACGACCACGACGACCAGAACGATCAGTGGAGCGCCCAGGTAACCGCTGACCTCGACCGCGTTCCCCGTGAAACCGAGGCTGTGGCGCAGCGCGCCGTCCGGGGCGACGGCCTGCATGGGCGTCGGCGTGACGAAGGTCAGCAGATCCGTCACGGCGATTCCATCGGGTTGGATCGAGCCATGGATCCGCTGGGCACCCAGGAACTGGGTGCCCAGCGGCCAGGCGAGCGCGACCGCGGCGACCCCGCCGGCCGTGGCGAGGCCGCTCAGGGCCGGTCGTAGCCGCGATCGGATCCGATCGCGATGACGTACGGCGAGGATCACAAGGCCGAACGTGGCTGCCAGCGCGGATGTGGCGAGCAGCTCCTCGCCGATCAGCGCCTGGGCGATGATCGCCAGGCCGAGCAGGACGCCGGTGCGCCGCGGCCCCCGCCCGCGGACCACGAGATCGTCGAGGAGCAGCAGGAGAACCGGCGGGAACGGCGCGAAGGTCAGATGCAGATGACCGTAGGACGCGCCGATCATGTGCGGTCCGAAGCCGTACAGCAGGCCCGCCAGCGCCGCCGGTCCCGGACGTACCCATCGGCGCAGCACCCAGAACAGGGCGAATCCGCTGATCACGGGCGCCAGAGTCAGCAGCACCGTCAGCGTGGTCACGGGGCCGCCCAGCAGCGTGATCGGTGCGGCCAGCGCGCCCAGTAGGAGCACGGGTGTGCTCCACAGGACGTCGGCCCCGTCGGGGGCGTTGATGTGGTGCGTCAGGAACGGGTTGAGCCCGTCGGCGAGCGCGTGCGGCGTCCAGCCGAGGAACCAGGCGAACAGCATGGCGTCGTTGCCGCCGTAGGAGACGTTCCCGAGATTCCCCCACGCGGAGTGGAAGATGCCGATGGCCACCGCCAGGTATCCCACCGCGACCAACAGCGGCGGAGGAACCTGGATCCGCCAGGACCGGATCTCCGGCGCCGGGCGTGCACTGTGGCCGGGAGCATGATCGGTACCGTGACCGGAGATGCCTTCGGCGGCCCCAGCGGTTTCGGATTGCGTCACGACGGCCCCCCTCGTGTGCCCGTAGACCCCGATCCGCCCCCTGCGGACGGGATGTACGGGGCGTTCACGACCATAGTCGCCCTGATTGCCTCCGTAGCTACATAACGTGATGATTTGGCGGTATGGGGTGACGGTCCACCCGCGACACGGCACAGGGAGGGATACCCGCCGGGGGAGAGTTCCTCAGCCGGCTGCGGAAACCCTCGCCGGTTTTCCGGGACCGCGTTCGTTCCCGCGGGTCCGGCGGTTCCCGGTGCTGGGCTGTCCGGTGCTGGGCTGTCCGGGCCGTTCCGGTGCGGCGCGCGGTACTACCCGGCTGCCCGGTCCTGGCCGCGGGGCGTGGCGCTCGGATCCGCCCATTCCGCCACCAACGCGGCGTAGCTGCGATAGCGCGCAACGGCGTAGTCGTCGGAGACGACGCCGTCGCGGTCAAGCACGGCGACGGGATAGCCGCGCTCCGCGCGATAGCCCCGTTCACCGACGATGACCCGCCCCCCGAGCCGGACCACTCCGACGACGTACGGCAGGGAGGTCCAGCGGGGCGGGCGGGCGGCGGCCAGGATGCTCGGGTCCCGCCAGGCATACAGGCCGCAGGCGCAGTGCTCGTCCGGGACCCGTCCGTGGYCCGCGCCGGGCTCGCCGGGCTCGACGTCCCGGTCCGGCCGGCGGGTGCGCAGGCAATGTGCCTCGGTCATGCCGTCGGCGCGCCAGAGCAGCAACCCGGGTGGAAACGGCGACCACGGCGTCCAGGCAGGGCGTAGCTGGCCGCGCGCGTCCACCGCCCACTGCCGCCAGCCGAGCAGGCTCACCCGGGAACCGGTTCCAGGTCCGGTTCCGGCGCGGCCGGGACCGGGATGGTCAGCGGCTCGGAGTCGGGAAAGCTGATCGGCTCGTCTTCGACGATCCGTTCCGGTCTGCCCACATCACCCACACGTCTACGGTGAGCGCCCGATACCGAGCCGTCAATGCCCCCGGCGGGTAGCAGGCACCCCATCGGGGTACGGGCCCTCCCGCCGGGGGCGGGCCGACCGGCGGAACCAGGCGCAGCGCCGCGGGCCGCGACCACTGGTTCCCACGAACGCCTGGTCGGCGTGTCGATGATCTCCACCGGTGGTGTTCAATGTGCTCTTCGCCTAGTCCTGTGGGGTGATGTCGTTGCCGGGCATGTCTGCGGCCGATCCGTACCAGGTGGCCGCGGCCCTGCTGTGGGCCCGCGTCCTCGGTCTCGAGACCGTCGGTCTGCATGACGACTTCACCGATCTCGGCGGTGATGCGGCGACCGCCCAGGAGCTGGTGGCGACCCTGTGCGACGAGTTCGGGGTCCGGCTGCCGAGCTCCGTGGTCGCCCAGGCGCCGACGCCCGCCGCGTTCGCCGAGGTGTGGGCCGCCCGGCAGAGCGAGTCCGTCGGGCATCCCACCGTGATGCCGCTGACGCCCGACGGTTCCGGCACCCCGTTGTTCTGCTTCCCGGAGGCTGGTGGGCCGGCGATCGGTCTGCTCCCGTTCGCCCGGTACTTCGCGGGCGAACGGCGAGTCTACGGGATGCAGGCGCACGCCCTGGAACGGCGGGGCGTCCCCGACTGGTCGGTGTCGGCCGCCGCCCGGYGGCACGTGGGGGAGATCCGTCTTCTCCAGCCGACGGGTCCCTACCTGCTGGCCGGGCACTCTTTCGGCGGACTGATCGCGTTCGAGGCCGCGCAGGTCCTCCGGAAGGCGGGCCACGAGGTCGGCCTGCTGGCGTTGATCGACACCTATCTGCCGGGTACCTCGCGGCTGACCCGATCCGGGGCGATCGTGCCGACCAGTCAGTTGGAGGGAGCGCATCCGGACTCCCCAACACCGCCCGACGCCGGTCGGGGGATCGGCCCACTCGCCGCCGACGACGGGCCCACGCTGACCCCGCGGGTGGTGGTCGACCGCCTGCGCCAACTCGTCGAGCTGCCGCTCGCCGGCGTGGTCCGCTTCCGGGGGATGCACCAGTACGACGTCTTCTACAACCAGGGGCGCATTCTGACGATGACCTACCGCCCCCGCACCTACGATGGCCGGACGACGGTCTGGCTCGCCGACGACCACGACGAGATCGAGGCCTGGCGGGGCGTCCTGACCGGGCCMGCCGCGATCCGCCGGATCGGCGGGGACCACCGCGGCGTCCTGCGGGAACCGCTGGTCGCCGAGGTGGTGGCCGAGCTGCGCCACGAGCTGGCGACGGTGCCCGGCATCGACGGCCGCCGGGTCTGATCTCCTGCGGATCGCCATCTCCACGCCGCCCGCGGAGACGTTTGCCGCATTGCGGCGGCGCTACCCGCAGGTCGACCCCGAGCGACTCCTCCCGGTCGGGTGGGACGCGGCGCGTTCGTTGATCGCCGAATATCTTGCCGCCGGGATGAGTAAGTTCGTCGTTCATCCGGTCACGACACCCGGCGGATGGCCGGATTTCTTCGACGCCTTCGCCGCCGAACTCATGCCGCTCGAGACCTGATCGGCGGGCGTTTCTGGCGAGTCGGACGATATGGACGGAGGGCTCAGGTGATGGTGAAACCGCCGTCGACGGCAAGGGTCTGCCCGGTGACGAAACTGCCGGCGTCGGAGGCCAGGAAGAGCAGCGCCGCGGTCAGTTCCTCCGGTTCACCGAAGCGTCCGCCGAGGACCCTCGGCAACTGGGTCTCGAGGTACTCGGGCTGGTACGCGTCGGTCATCTCAGAGTGGAAGAAACCCGGCGCCAGCGCGTTCACCCGGATGCCGCGTCGGCCGGTCCATTGCTGGGCCAGATCGCGGGTGAGGCCGACGAGTGCGGCCTTGCTCGCCGCGTAGGCCGCCTGCGGCAGGCCGGCGGTCGTCAGACCGAGAACGCTGGAGATGTTAACGATGCTGCTGCCGGGTCGCATGACCCGCGCCGTCGCCTGCGCCAWCCAGTAGCAGCCGCCCAGGTTGACGTCGATGACGGAGCGGAACTGTTGCGGGGTCTCCTTGAGCGCGGGGACGGCGGTGCCGATCCCGGCGTTGTTGACCAGGATGTCGACCCGGCCGAAGGTCTCCATCGCGGCGGCGACAAGGTGTTCGCAGGAGGCGGGGTCGGTGACGTCGGTGGCGACGGGCAGGGCGCGGCGGCCCTCCTTCTCCACGAACTCGGCGGTGGCGGTGAGCCGGTCGACCCGGCGGGCGCCCAGGGCCACGTCCGCGCCGGCCTCGGCCAGGCCCCGGGCGAAGTCCACCCCGAGACCAGAGGACGCCCCGGTGACGACGGCGACCCGACCGTCCAATCGGAAACGGTCCAATACGGACATAGAGTGCTCCTTCACGATAAGGCGGCTCGCGCCTGATCATGGATCCCATCCCGGGCCGGCGAGCGATCCGGGCTTCTCGCGCCGCCATCCTTGCAGGTCCCGGCGGCTGGCCCTACCAGGCTGCCGGCAAACGTGTTCCGGAACATGTGATCTGTGGGTCGGGGGGTACTGACGACGTGTCGGTTACTTCGACCTCACCGGCTGTGAAGCGCGACAATCCCGCGCACGTCGACAGGGCGACCGAGGGCCTCGGGAGAGCGGAGGTCATCGCGCCGCGGGGGAGATGGAGCGTCGGGCCCGGGCGCTCGTCTTCGCCTCGTACATGTCCGTATCGGCGTGCCGGACCACGCTCTCGGGACTGTGCGAGCCGGCGCCCCCGACGGCCTGCGAGGACGCCAGGCCGATCGTTGCTTTGACCACAAGGGTGTTGCCGGCCACGGTGAGGGGTGCCTCGACGAACTCGCGCACCCGCTGCTCGGTCTGGCGCATCGTCAGGGAGTCGGCCCCGGGCAGCACAATGACGAACTCGTCACCGCCGAGTCGGAACGCCTGCCCAGCATGTGCTTCCGGTCGGATCATCTCGGGATCGATCATCTCGGGATCGATCAGCGCGGGACCGATCGGCTCGACCGGTCCCGCGCTGGCCACCGACGGGCCCGGGGCGAGGACGTCGGCCAACCGAGTGGCGACCGTGCACAGCACATCGTCGCCCACCTGGTGACCGAACGTGTCGTTGATCGGTTTGAAGTCATCCAGATCGATGAGTAGAACCGCGAACGGAGTCTGCTCCCGAGCCAGTTGATCGAGGAATTCGGTAAGCGCCGCCCTGTTCGGCAGGCCGGTCAACGGGTCGTGGGTGGCACGTTTCCGTAGCTGCTCCTGCAACTGACGACGTTCGCTGATCTCGTGGCAGGTGAGCAGGACACCACCGTCGAAGCAGCCCGGCCCGGACGCGGGCCGCCAGGCGCCGGCCTCGATGTCGAACCAGCGATGGTCGCCGTTAACCGTCTGCATGCGGACGTCCAGCAGGGACCCCGGTCCACCACGCTGCCGGTCCGCGAGGAAGGCCCGCGTCGCAGCCTGGTCCTCGGGATGGACCAGGTCGATGAGCGGCAGCCCGATCATGGCCTTGACCGGGTAGCCGAGCAGGCTTTCGACCGCCGAACTGATGAAGGTCGGCCGGCCCGCACGGTCCAGGTTGACGATGATGTCGTGCGACTCGTGCAGCAGGGTCTGCAGCCGCGCCCGGTCGCGCCGGACCGCCTGCTCTCCCCGGAAGATCATTTTTGTCAGGCCTGAGAACGTGACGGTCACAATGCCGAGCAGCAGCAGATCGCCGACGGCATGGTTGTCTCGCGGGTCGCGCGGCAGCGGGCCGTTCTGTTGCAGGATGAGGTACCCCCACGTGGGATGGCCGGGGATCGCGGCGGCGACGGCGACGTGACCGCCGCCGTTGCGCACCGTCACCTGCCGGCTCTGGCCTGGCTTGATTGACCGCAGCTCCGTGCCGTCAATCAGGGCGATCCCGACCGCGGACGGATCGTCGGACAGGGYGATGCGCCCGGCCTCGTCGACGATGACGATCCGGGTGTCCTCTCCGGTGCCGCTCGTCCCGGTACCCCCGCCGCCAAAAACGCGGACCATCTCGGCTCCCGGCATCCCGGCTCCCGGTCTACCCATGACCAGAAACGCGGCGCTGCGTCCGTCCCGCACGATCGGCACGATGCTGTACGCCCGAACCCGATCGCCCAGGTGGAAAACAGGGATGTTGATTCCGCTGGTGCGGGCGAGAGCCCAGATCCGGTCCCGTGGGGGGAACGGGATCGTTGCGCCGGTGGGTTGGACCRCCGTCGGCCTGCCGTCGAGATCGACCAGTGCCAGAACGGTGTCGGGGCCCGCGAGCGCCGATCGGGAGACCGACGCCAGCACCCGCTGGTCGACAGCGGGTTCGGTCAGCGACCAGGGAAGTCTGGAGATCGGGTCGATCAGGCGCACGGGTTGACCCAGGTCCGCGACATACTCGGCCAGACGGAGGACGAGGGAGTGGGTCTCGGCGGTGTGTTGGGCCTCGTCTCGCCGCCGGTTGGCATTCTCGATCTCCAGGGTGACCGCCGTGGCGGCCAGGATGACGGTCCCCAGCACGAGCAGTGGGATGGCTCGCCCCAGCTGCTCGCGCACGGTTGTCCGCCAGCGTCGAGGAGACAGCGGATGCCCGGTCCGGCCCGCGGGTGACGATCCGGATGCGCCTGGGGATCTGGGCGGGCCTGGGGATCTGGGCAAGGCTGGGAAGGACATCGAGCGCGGTCGGGTGACCGGGGATCGCGGCATGATCCGGTCGGTGGCGAGGAGCACAGACGCGGACGGTGCGGGCGCCTTGAGCGTGGTGGTCTCGGCCGCTGGGGGGTCCGCCATGGCATATCGTCCCGGACCAGCCTGCTTGGCCTTGTACATGGCCTCGTCGGCCGCGCGCAGCAGCCGCCCGGAATGGCTGGGCCGGCTGACGGCCAGCGCTACTCCGATGCTTGCGGCGACGCAGACCTCGTAGCCGTTGACGAGGATCGGTTCCCGTACCGCGCGGATGACCCGACCGGCCATGGTGCGAGCGGCGATTTCGTTCGCGCGCAGCAGCAGGACCCCGAACTCGTCRCCGCCGAATCTCCCGGCGACATCGTCGGGGCCCAGCAGTGTTCGGATCCGTCCACTGATGACCTGCAGCACCCGGTCGCCGGCCGCGTGGCCGAAGGTGTCGTTGACCGGCTTGAAGCTGTCGAGGTCGATGAACAGGACCGCGACGCCCCCAGCCGCGGCGAGGGCATCCTCTAGCTGCTCCTCGAAGGCGGTCCGGTTACACAGTCCGGTGAGTACGTCATGGCGCGCCTGATAGCCGAGCTGGTCCAACAACTGCTTCCGTTTACCGACCGCATGGCAGGTGATCAGCACTTCGCCGGATCCATCCCGGGTGGACAGGTGGCGGGTCGCGACGTCGAACCACCGGGATGTGCCGTTCGCCGCCGTCATCCGAATGTTGAGCAGGGACCCGGCAGCGGGGTTCTCGATCAATCGTACGAGCCGGTGGGCGTCGTCCGGGTGCACCAGATCCGCGACCTTGCGCCCGAGCCAGGTTTCCTGGGAATGGTCGAGTAACGGGACGATCGCGGGGCTGATGAACGTGAGTCGTCCAGTGAGGTCGGTTGTCAGCACGATGTCATGGGCCGCCGCGAACAACGCGCACAGCCCGGCCCGGGAGCGCCGAGCCGCCGTCTCTCGCAGCAGGCCGACGAAGACGATGCTCAGGACCGACGTCAGCGCGAAGGCCAGCAACGTCAGATTCCGTTGGTTCCGTCGGGCCCGGAGGTCGGCGTTCAGCGAGTCCGTGGCCTGCCGGAAGTAGGTCAGGTACCCCGTCGTCGGCTGCACCGCCGTGATGTTCGTGATCCTCCTGCCGTTCTCGGTCGTCTCCCAGATCCGCGCACCACCACGCTGGGCGTGGGAGCGGGAGAGATCGGCGGTCGAGAGGACCTGCCGACCCAGCATGCCCGGCTCGGTGGATGCGATCGGTACCCCGTCCGGGCCGACCGTCGACATGCTGCCCCGGCCGACCCCGAGCAGGGCCGTGATCCAGTTGGTGAACTGGAGGTTGGACTCTTCGGTGGACACGGCGACCAGGACGGCCCAGGGCCGCGGACGGCCGACGGGAACCACCGTTGCTCTGACGCGGCCATCGTGGAGGGCGAAGACGGGGGACACCGCGGGAACCCCGGACCAGGCAGCGGACCAGGCCTGCCYCAGGTCGGCGGGGACTATGGAGTTCCCCCGTGGATAGGAGGCCGTGGTATGGCCCGCGGTGTCGAGCAGCGCAACCACCCGGATGACATCGCCGGAGTGAGCGATCTGGAGCTGCGGGAGCAGGGCTTCGTTTCCCAGGGGGTCACCGGGCTGGAAGGGCGTCCGATCGGTCGCGGACTGCATCGCCGCCGGGTTATCGACGATCGCCGCCCACTGCGCGAGCCGCTTGACCAGCTGGGAACGTTCGTTGAGGCGGTCGATCTTCTCCCGGCTCAGCAGATCGGAGCCCGTCCAGATTGCCATGGTACCGAGGACCGCAACCGTGAGTAGTCCGACGATCAGCGGGTGGATGAATCGCCGCCGGAGTCGCGATCCGGCCCGGGCCGCCGAGGTTCTGATTGCGGCCGTGACTCGCCCGGGCGCTTGCCGCCCACCGATTCGGCCACCTCTGATCATCTATATGCCCCGTCCGACAACCGTGYCCGGACTCGACGGATCTTACCGTGAGTGAAGACTTTCTGTTTTCCGTGCCGTCGAATCATCCCGGTAGTGGGTGAGCATACGAGTATCTGTGCCACGAGTTTCACCGGCCGCCGCCCGTGACAGAACTCCACCGCTTGTGCCGACACGGACCGGCGTATTGGGCTGGGTGACCCGGCGCGTTCGCGGGATGGAGGAGATTGCCGAGCGAGAATGATTCGACTACTAGAGGTGTCGCTCTGAATACTTTAAGGCTTGGATGGTCGGTCGATGGGCGGCATCAACTCGACTACGGGTTACTGCGTATAACGCTATGTATAGCACTGGGTGCTGTTGGTTGGAGCTGGGGAGCTGTGATGTTGGTACCGCCCGCGACCGGTCCCCGCATGCTTCTCGTTCCCTTCGGCGTTATCCAATACTCTCCGTAACACCCGGCCGGTCTAGCCCGATCGAGTATCGCGGAAGATGATCATCTGCTCACCGCGTGCGTTGCTCGAGCCGGCGGGGCTTCGTGGSAGCGGGACCGCCGGGTGAATAAGAGCGCGTGACCGTCCCTGCCTGCCCGCCGGCTCCTCGTCGAGGCGTCGGCGAGGGCGCGGGGCGGCTTGGTCGAGCAGTGTGTCGGCTGCTTCCGATCCGTTCCGCCGGTGGCTGGCTTAACGGGAAACGGCATTCTAGCCCGGACGGCGGTCCGGAGATTCACCGCGCCTCGGGTGGGCCGGAGCGTGCGGATTTCTTCGCCCGGACGTGGCCACCGGTCGATTTACCTGGTTCTCGATCCGGCCTAGTGCCCGGACGTCAGGGCGCGACGACATCGTCCCGGCGTTGGATGCCGAATGTGTAAAAACCTTTGGGCGCAATAGCCGGACGCCGGCCGGGAACAGCCCACCTGTTCGGGGCCGGCGGCAGGGATCTTTTCTGGTCCGCCGTGGGCCTTCGCCGCGGGAGCGGATCCTCTTCGGCGCGGCCGTGATCCGCACGGCCCCGCCGGGTACACGGCCCGTGGATCCGGCGAGAGCGCGCGATGCGACTGGTCCGACGCGGCCAGGAGTGGCACGCTTCATACCAGTGCCGACGGGCCGTGCTCGGACGCGGCTCGGCTCATGTGCGGCACTGTCGATGTGCGGCCCGGCCGAGGCCGATGTGCGGCACTGTCGAGGCCGATGTGCGGCACTGTCGAGGCCGATGTGCGGCCCGGCCGAGAGGAGGGCCGGTGATCTCGCCGACCACCGTCAACCGGACAACGGCGGTTCCCGGGACGTGTTCGTCCCGGACCCATGAGGTGACGAACCAGCCTCCGCCCCTCGTGGGGCACGATGCGGCGGCCGATCCGGCGCTGCTGGCGGCCCTCGCGCGGGAGGGGGCCGGCTGGCATATGGACGATCTGCACCGACTCGGTCGGTTGGCCGGCAGCGAGGAGGCCGCCCGCCAGGCCGACGAGGCGAACAGGTTCCCGCCGCAACTGCGCACTCATGATCGTTACGGGTTTCGCGTTGACGAGGTGGACTTCCATCCCTCCTGGCATGCCCTGATGGAGGTCGCGGTACGGGAGGGCTTGGCCGGGGCGCCGTGGGCCGACCCGCGTCCCGGCGCCCATGTCGCCCGCGCCGCGGACATCCTGGTCTGGGGCACCGTCGAGCAGGGCCATCTGTGCCCGGTGTCGATGACCTACGCCGTGGTGCCGGCGCTGCGCGCCGCCCCGGAGCTCGCCGCCCGCTACGAACCGTTGCTGACCAGCCGCGTCTACGATCCGGGTCTGCGCCCACCCGAGGGCAAGGCCGGCCTGCTGGCGGGCATGGGCATGACGGAGAAGCAGGGTGGCTCGGACGTCCGTGCCAACACGACGACGGCGACGCCGGCGGGCGACGGGACCTATCGGCTGCGGGGGCACAAGTGGTTCACCAGCGCCCCGATGAACGACGTCTTCCTGGTCTTGGCCCAGGCCCCCGGTGGCCTGTCCTGCTTCTGGGTGCCACGGGTGCTTCCGGACGGCGTCCGCAACACCTTTCGCATCGCGCGGCTGAAGGACAAGCTCGGTAATCGCAGTAACGCCAGCGGCGAGCCGGAGTTCGACGACACGGTCGGTTGGCTGGTCGGCGAGGAGGGCGCAGGGGTCCGGGYCATCATCGAGATGGTGGCGATGACCCGGCTCGACTCCAGCCTCGGCTCGGCGGCGGGGATGCGTGCGGCCGTCATGGCGGCAGCCCACCACGTGCGTCACCGACGCGCGTTCGGGAGACCGCTCATCGATGCTCCGTTGATGCGCAATGTGCTCGCCGATCTCGCCCTGGAGTCCGAGGCCGCGACGACCCTGGTGCTCCGGGTGGCGGGCGCGGTCGACCGGGCGGCCCGTGGCGATCGTCAGGAACAGGCGTTCGGACGGTTGGCGATCGCCGTCGCGAAGTACTGGGTGTGCAAGCGTTCCCCGGCGCTGGCCGCCGAGGCGCTCGAATGCCTGGGGGGCAACGGCTACGTGGAGGAGTCCGGGATGCCGAGGCTCTACCGCGAGGCGCCGCTGAACGGCATCTGGGAGGGCTCGGGCAACGTCAACGCGCTCGACGTGCTGCGCGCGCTCACCCGGGAACCGGCCAGCTTCGCCGCCTTCGCCACGGAGATCGACGCGGCGCGTGGCGCGGACCGCAGGCTGGACGCGGCCTGGGCCCGGTTGCGCGCTGTCCTGGACCGGTCCAAGGACGCGGAGTTCGCCGCCCGGCGCATCGTTGAGCGACTTGCCGTCGTCCTGCAGGGCTCCTTGCTGGTGCGCTACGCCCCGAGCGCCGTGGCYGACGCGTTCTGCGCCACGAGAGTCGCCGGTGAGGGGGGACTGGCCTTCGGTACCCTGCCCGATGCCGCTGATGTGCCAAATATTCTCGGCAGAATTCCACCGATGGGCGCCTGAGATGATTCGCTCGGTGTTTCCTGACCTTGGCGGATAGGTACTAGAAACTCTCCGTAATCAATGCTGCGCCATCGGGTGGGGGATGTGCCCCTAGGGTGGAGACTGACTGCGCCCTGGAGGGTTCCATGGTGTTCTTCTGCTTGGCTGTCGCCGGGCTGATATTGATCGCGGGCGCGCTCGGCCTGGTGCGGGGACGCGCGGAATGGGCGTGGATCCCCAACCGCCGTACGGCCGGCGCGGTTGCCGGTGCGGGATCCGCGGCGCTCGTCGCTTTCGGGCTGCTCGCATCCCGAGGAGTCGGGGTCGGCGACGGCAACGATCCGGACCTGCCCGTGAGCCAGGCTGTCCTGCCCGCACCGACTCCCCCATCACCGTCCACGCCAGCATCGCCACTTTCAGTGCTATCCGCGACGTCCGTCGAGCCCGGGTCCACGTTGCCCGCGGACACCGACGCGGATCGGGACCTGGCTGCGGACAGGGCCGCACGTCGTCCGGCGCCGTCCGATGACCGCGGCGGACCCCAGCAGTCGCGTCCTCCCACATGGGACACCTGGCCGCCGTGGGCGTCGCCCGCGGACAGCCGGTCGTCGGGGACGTTGCAGCTAGGGACGTTGCCGGTGGAGACGTCGCCGGCGCCGACGCTGCCGTCTGCTACGTCCTCGCCGGGGACGTCGCCGCCGGGAACCCGGCCGACGGGAACCCCGCCGCCGGCGCATGGTCGGCCCGACACCCGCCCGGACGACCGGGGAACCGCCGGGGACGACCGGGGAACCGCCGGGGACGACCGGGGAACCGCCGGGGACGACCGGGGAACCGCTGGCGGTCGCGGAACCGCCGGTCAGAAGTCCGACGGGCGCGACCATGCCGGGTCCGACCGACATGCCGGGTCCGACCGAGGAGCCGAGAGCGCGGCCCCGACACCACGCGACGGCGG
>NZ_MRUJ01000129.1:0-6766 GCF_002099325.1 Frankia sp. KB5
GCGCGCGGATCCCGCCGAACACCCCGGCGAGCGCGTCGTGGCGCAGCAGCGCCAGGTCGTCGATGCTGTCCGCCCCGGCGGCCATGCCCGCGACCAGGCAACCCACCTTCAGCTCGGCGTTCGCCCCGGCCGACCCGGCCGCGGCGGGCAGGCGGACATGGTCGGCGACCAGGTCCGGCAGGCCGGCCCGCTCGGCCAGCCGCATCACCGGCACCAGCCCGGCGGCGGCGACCAGGTTGGGGTCATCGAACCGGAGATCGATCTTCGACGTGGTATGTAACAATCGCACTTCGGAAGTGCCCTCGCCTGTCGGATGGATGGACGGTCTCAGCAACCCCATCGTCCCAGGTCAGAGGGCACTTTCTCGTCCACCACGCCGATCACCGGGCAAATCGGACGGTGCATCCAGGCTGAGAGGGTTGATGCTCGCGGCGGCGTCTCCGATGAGTGCGGCGCGGGGATGCGCCATCGGAGCCAGTTTTCCGGCATGCGGGAGATAATGTGAGAGTAGCTTGTTCGGCTCTTCGACGATGAACCCTCGGGCCCGTAGATCCTCCACGTAGGCGCTGAGCAGATTGTGCGGGTTCAACGATTTCTCCCGCATAGTGGATACCGGTAGACCCACACCGAGATTGACGACATCGTCGGAGACAGGAAACACCCATCCGTAGCCAGGAAGTACCTTGTCACTGAAGTCGAGTCGGAGCGGCATAACCTCCTGCGGGGCGCGGCGCGGATCCGAGAACTTGGCATATGAGCGCATGGCGATCGAGGAGAATCGGTCATCCTGGCGGCCGACTCCAAGATCGCGTCGTACCCGAGAATAGGCACCATCGGCACCGATCATCAGGGCTGCCTCGACRGAGTTCGATCTCGAACCGGTCTTGAATGTGATAACCCGGCTGTTGCCGGTTAGCTCCGATGAATGGTATGATGTTCCTTCTCGCATTTCGACTCCGACCTCGCGTGCCGCAGCAACGAGACGCGCGTCGAGGATTTCACGTGGAAGTACGTATCCGGAAAGATCGCGGCCGGCGACTGTCGGGCCGACCGCCGTCGCCTCGGTTCCGTCAGGTCCGCTGACTCGCACGCTCAGTGGTGAAATGGCGTCATGGACAACACCAAGCAGGCCTAGGCGGCGCAGGGCCGCAACTGCCCCTGCGCCGAGGCCGTCACCGCATGCCTTATCACGCGGGAAAACAGCCTTGTCGGTCAGGAGTACGCGAAGGCGGGGGTTCCGTCGCTTCAATGCGAAGGCGGCCACGCTCCCAGCCGGGCCCGCGCCCACGATCACCACGTCGTAGCTTCCTCTGACCACGCCAGAAGTCTACGTGCTCCATGAATGGCAGGGGTTGGCATCACCTATACGACGCGTCCGGAAGGATCTTCGAGTGGAAGATGTGCTGTTCGGAACCATCGGTGACCAGCGGCTCTATGTCCCAGGGTCCAGAGATGCACGCGGAGCCTGGACGAGGACCAAATACGATCATTGTTCTGGTCGCGGCCATGATCAATTGATCTTCCAGGTCGCGCGGGCTTGGATTCAGCCCCCTCTGGGAGGTTGGYGACCGTCGAAGCCGCTGCTTCGTCCCGCTCAGCGCTTCCTCGATGGACGCTGAGTAAGGGGCGTGGACATCCGCCGTCCGTGAAGGTTGGCAGCCTGGTGCCGGCGTCATCCCAGTGATTCAGACGAAGCGCCGAGGCGCCACGCGGCGTCCGGAGGCTTCAGGGTGCCGGCAGTCAGGGTGCCGGCAGGTTGTGGTTCCCGGCGACGGGCCTGCGACTTCCGTCGTTGCCCGGCGCCGGTGCGCCGTATAGCGCGGCGAGCGCGCCCACGGCGCGCGTCACCGCCTCGCGTAGCTCCGGGGGGTGGAGCACCTCCAGATCCGGGCCGAGTACGAGCAGCTCGCGCTCGGCGTGCCGGACGGACTCGATCGGCACGACCGCGCGTACCCAGCCGTCCTCCTCCGGTGCGCTCGCCGTCTCCCGGACGGCGCGGGCGACCGCCGGGGGTAGCCGGAAGGGGGCCATCGTCACGCCGGTCGGGGAAAGCCGCACGGTCGCCCGCGTCCGGTAGACCTCGGATTCGTAGCGGGCCGTCCAGCCGGCCCAGTAGGCGCCGAGGTCGAAGCTATGCGGCCGTTCGAACGTCTCGGTGGTCGTCTCAAGGCTGAGGATCTTCGCGACCCGGTACACCCGGGGCAGAGTGGCCGGCCCGCCCGCCGGTTCCGTGCCTCCGCTGCCGTCCGCACTCTCGGTGGCGCCTGCGGCTCGGGTGCCGTCAGGGTCTCGGGTGCTGCCAGCGTCCTCGGCCAGGCCTACGCCCTGGGTGCCGTGTGCGACGTTGGCGACCAGGTACCAGGTGCCGCCTTTGAGGACCACGCCGAGCGGTTCGAGGTGGCGGATGATCTCGCGGGGGGCCCGCCAACGCCGGTAGGTGACCCGGACGCGGCGCTGCTCCCACACCGCCGCTGCCACCTCGGTCAGCAGCGGCGTGTCCTCGGTGGCCCGGAACCAGCCGGGCGCGTCGAGATGGAAGCGCTCCCGCACCCGGCCGGCCCGTTCGCGCAGCTGCTCGGGCAGCKCCGCCATCAGCTTCAGTTCCGCCGCCGCGAGCATCGTGCCGAGCCCCAGCTCGCCGGCGGCCGCCGGCATGCCGGCGAGGAACAGGGAGTCGGCCTCGCCGGAGGTCAACCCGGTCAGCCGGGTGCGGAAGCCGTCGAGCAGCCGGTACCCGCCGGTGGCACCGCGGTCTGCCAGCACCGGAACCCCGGCCTCGGCGAGGGACTCCAGATCCCGGTAGACCGTCCGCACGGAGACCTCGAGCTCGTCGGCGATCTCACGCGCCGTGAGCCGCCCACGGGTCTGCAACAGCAGCAGGACGGAGAGGAGCCGGCTGGCACGCATGCCCGATTCTCCCCGGGCCATACCTGCCAGGAGAAGTCAGGTATGGCTTCGAGGATGGGATCCGACGCATCGACACCGGAACGCGAAGGAGATCGCCATGGCGGGAACGGACCCGGCTCGGGAGACGGGTGTGGACAGGACCGGGGACACGGCCGCTACCGGTGCGGCGGCTGGGTCCGCAAGTGCTGGCTTCGCGAGTGACGCGGCGGTGACCTGGGCCGGACTGATGCTCGACTGTCCGGACGCGAAGGAGCTCGCGACCTTCTACGGCACGTTGACCGGCTGGGGCGTCGCCGGCGCCGACGACGAGGGGGCCTGGGCATACCTCACCCCACCGGGGACCGAGATCATGATCGGTTTCCAGCGGGTGGCGGGCTACCAGCCGCCGCGCTGGCCGGACCAGGACGCCCCGCAGCAGTTCCACCTGGATTTCCGGGTCGCCGGCCTGACGGYCGCCATCGCCCTGGCGGAAGGCCTCGGGGCGAGGCAGGCCGAGTTCCAGCCGGGCGGGGACCGGTGGCGGGTGCTTCTCGACCCGGTCGGTCACCCGTTCTGCCTCTGCCCGCCGGCCGCCGCAGGCTGACCGCCTAGCCGCCCGTGCTGGTCAGGGCGGGTTGTACAGGTTGTAGACGCGGCGGGCGTTGTCCGCGCAGATGAGCCGGGCGACCCGCTTGGCGTCCGCCGCGGTCCAGGCGTCGTCGGCGACGCCCGCCGCGAGGAACGCCGACAGCCCACGCCGGAACAGGACGGCCCCGAGCAGGTACAGCTCGCCGAGCGCGAAGGCGTCGGTGGAGAAGAGGAACTTGCCGAACGGGGCGAGTTCGAGTGCCTGCGCGAGCAGGCCGGCCGAGCCGCGGCCGCAGTTGTGGATGGCGAGCCCGAGGTCAAGGTAGATGTTCGGGAACACCTGGGCCAGGTAGCCAGCCTCCCGGTGGAACGGGTAGCAATGCAGCAGCAGCACACTGACCTCGGTCGGTGCTATCGCCCGCAGCAGGCCGGTGAGTAGCAGTGGGTTGCCCCGGCGCAGGTCGATGTCGCTGTCCCCGTATCCGACGTGGATCTGGATGGGGAGCCGCGCGTCGACCCCGCACCAGATGAGGAAGGCATGCAGGGTGGGGTCGGTCAGCCGGATCGGGGCGCCGGCGCGGATCTCGTGGATCCAGCCGCGAGCGGCGGCGGCGACCTCGCGGTCGGTCGGTCGCTGTGCGGGCAGCTCCAGGCCGCCGCGGTAGGCCGCGACCGACTTCACCGCGACCATGGTGGGGCGGGTGGACTCGAGCCGGGCCCGCACGGTGTCGGCGAGGTGGGTCATGCCGATCTGCCCGGTGATGACGTCGACCGCGGCCTGCTCGGCGACCCGCTCCAACCGCACCACGTCCACGCCGCGTCCGCCGGCGAGCTCGGCCAGCTCCGCGGCGCTGGTCAGCGGCTCCGGTTGGAATCCGGCGTCAACGCAGAACGTGGTGATCCCGCAGGCACGCAGCAGCCGCCGGTGCACCTCGGCGTGGYCAAGCTCCGCCCGGCGTTCGAGGTAGTCTTCCGGCGCGGCATGCGCCGGCAGGTCGAGCACCGGCGCGCACCAGCGCCGCAGGGCGAAGCCGATCTGGCTGTCGAACAGCGTCGTCCCCGGTGGTCCGGGGTGTTCCGCCTCAGTGATCATGCTTTCGAATTCCGGGCGAGTCAGATCGCGGCCGACCAGACCATGGCAGTGATGGTCGACGAGCTCGTGATCTACGAACGGTTCCACCGGGCGGCCCACCCATCGATGATCCCCCCTGGAAGGTGGGGTCATGCCTGACCGTACTGGACACACTCGGTCATCCCCAAGTCCACGGCGGCCCTGTGGATAACTTGTGGATTACTCCTGGCTTCCTGGGGACAGTCGTTCCGAAAGTCGATGATGTTGCCGTGTTTTCATCTCTTCTTGCGTCGGCGGCAACTGTGGACAACGCTCGGAGCGCTTGTTATGAACAGCTGGCTTCTCCTTCGATCCGGCCGAATTTTGTCGCTCTCCGTAACATCGCGGGAGAGTGAGGCGCCGCCGTGCCGTGYGCCCCGCCCGGCGTCCGGCAGGCGTACGCGCGACCATGGGGACAGGGGAGACCCGTGGGGAAGGTGAGGATGAACGAGCCTGCGTTGGACGAGTTCGCCCCTCGGATCATCGCCGGAGAGGATCGTAGGCGTGATCGGCTCGCCTCGGCGGCCCGGCATGCGGCGACGARCCTGGAGGTACGCGGCGTCGTCTGTGTTGCGGTGACCTACGTCGACAACAGCGRCATCACTCGGATGAAGGGGGTGCCGATCGGCCGACTCGACGCGGCGGCGGTGTGGGGCGTCGGCGTGTCGCCGGTGTTCGACGTGTTCGGCGCCGATGACTCGATCACGACAGGGCGCTACGCCGGGGGTCCCGTCGGGGATCTGCGGCTGCATCCCGACCTGGACCGGCTGACACCCCTCGCCGCCCAGCCCGGCTGGGCCTGGGCCCCCGCCGACCGTCGCGACCAGGACGGCCGACCGCACCCGCAGGACGGCCGGGAACTCGTCCGCCTCCAGACGGCCCTGCTCGCCGAGCACGGCCTGACGGCGATGATGGCGTTCGAGGTCGAATGGGCCGTTTCCCCGGCCGGTTCCGACGAGTTCGCCCCGGCCGCTTCCGGGCCGGCGTACGGGATGATCAGGGTGGCCGAACTCGGTGACTACCTGCGGGATGTGGTCACCGCGCTCACCGAGGAGGGGCTGGTCGTCGAGCAGATCCATCCCGAGTACGCGGCCGGTCAGTTCGAGGTGTCCGTCGCCGCGCAGGATCCCCTCGGCGCCGCCGACACATGCGTGCTGGTCAAGGAGACGGTGCGCGGCGTCAGCAGGCGCCATGGCCTGCGCGTCTCGTTCGCCCCCAAGGTTCTCGTCGACAACGTGGGCAACGGCGGCCACGTGCATCTGAGCCTGTGGAGCGACGATCCCGACCGGCCGCCGGCCCCGCCCCGGCCCACGGCCTCGGGCGGAGGCCCGGGCGGGGCGAACTCCGGCGGCCCGTACCCGGACGGCCCGTACCCAGGTGGCCTGGCCCGGACCGGTGGGGGCTCCGCCCGCCCGGGCCGGATCAACCTCATGGCGGGTGGCAACGGGCCGCTCGGACTGACCGCTGCCGGGGAGGCGTTCGCCGCCGGGATCCTCGGCCGGCTGCCGGCGCTGATGGCTCTCGGCGCCCCGAGCGTCGCCTCCTACCTGCGACTGGTGCCATCGACGTGGGCGGGTGTCCACGCCTGCTGGGGTCGGGAGAACCGGGAGGCCGCATTGCGTATGATCCCCGGGCCGCCGGCCGCGGTCGGCCAGGCGGCGAACCTGGAGGTGAAATCCTTCGACCTCACCGCGAATCCTTACCTTCTGGTGGCCGGTCTGCTGGCCGCCGGGCAGGCGGGGCTAGCGGCGGCGGCCACGTTGCCGGAGCCGGTGGACGTTGACCCGGCCTCGCTCGACCCCGCCGAACGGGCCCGCCGCGGCATCCGGCGCCTGCCCACCAGCCTGGGCGAGGCGGTCGCCGCCTTCGAGGTCGACGAGGTGTTGCACCGCGCCCTGGGACGGGAGCTGCACGACACGGTCGCCGCCGTCCGGCGCGCGGAGATTGACCGGTTCGCCGAGGCCGCCCCGGCCGCCGTCGTCGCGGCGACCCGCTGGCGGTACTGACCTGCCGGCGGTGCTGACCGGGTATCAGCCCACCCGGCGCAGTCCGGCCGCGGCGGCGGCCCGCTCCAGGTCCTCGACGCCGAAGGCGTCGACCGGGCCAAGCGCGCCGGCGCGGGCGACGGTGCCCGCGGCGAGATGTCCCGCCATCCATGCCATGATCCGAGCGGTGAAGGCA
>NZ_MRUJ01000014.1:0-2661 GCF_002099325.1 Frankia sp. KB5
TGGGGGACGCCGAGCGTGTCGGGGTGGTGCTCGGCCGCGGCGGCTACGTCGGTCCCGGGGTCGCCAAGCTCGAACAGCGGGTGCGCACCTCCCGCCAGATTGTCACGACGCTGCGCGAGATCCTGCCCGACCTGCCGGCCGAGGCCGTCGAACGGGTCCGGGAGGCGTTCGTCGCCCAGCTCGGACCGCAGCGCCCCGAGGCGTCCATCGGGCTGGTGCCGAACCTCGCCGCCTCCCGCATCGCCAACCGGCTCGACCTGCGCGGACCCGCCTACACCGTGGACGGGGCCTGCGCGTCATCGCTCATCGCCGTCGACATGGCGATGCGTGACCTCGGGTCCGGCCGGACCGACGCGATGATCGTCGGTGGCGCCCACATCGTGCACGAGGCGTCGTTCTGGAGCGTCTTCACCCTGCTGCGGGCGTTGTCCCCGAGTGAGATCATCCGTCCCTTCGACCGGCGGGCCGACGGCATTCTCATCGGCGAGGGCGTCGGCATGGTCGTCCTCAAGCGGCTTGCCGACGCCGAGCGCGACGGCGATCGGATCTACGCGGTGCTGCGGGGATCGGGCACGTCCAGTGACGGCCGGTCCGCCTCGCTGATGGCCCCGGCCGTCGAAGGCCAGACGCTCGCCGTCCGCCGGGCCTGGGCGGATGCCGGGCTCGACCCGACGGCRCCGGGTGCGATCGGCCTCGTCGAGGCGCACGGCACGGCCACCCCCACCGGCGACGCTGTGGAGCTCGCCACCCTCAGCCGGATCTTTGGCACCGCGTCGGGCGGACCGGCCGGGCCGGGTCGGGCGGACATCGGGATCGGTTCCGTCAAGTCCATGATCGGTCACGCGATGCCGGCCGCGGGCGCGGCCGCTCTGATCAAGACCGCGCTGGCGCTGCACCACCGGGTCCTGCCGCCCACGCTGCACTGCGACGAGCCGCATCCGGCGTTCGTGGGCAGCCGGTTCGCGCCGGTGCGCGCCGTCGTCGAGTGGGACGCCCCGGCCGGCGGCGGTCCCCGCCGAGCGGGGGTCAACGCCTTCGGGTTCGGCGGCATCAACGCCCATCTGGTGCTGGAGGAGGCGCCGGCACCCGCGGCGGTGACGGCGGCCCGTACGTTCGCCGCCCCGGCGGTGACCACGGTGGACCGGGCAGCCGACCCGGACGTCGGTCCGGACGTCGAACCGGTGCTGCTGTTCGCCGGGGCCGACGCGGCTGACCTGCTGGCCCAGCTCGACGTCCCGGACGCGGAACTGCTCGCCCGCGACGACGCCGCGACCCCGCCGACCGGTGGGCCGTGGCGGCTGGCCCTGGTCGCGCCGACCGCCCGTCGGCTGGTGCTCGCCCGCACCGTCGTCGAGCGCGGCACCCCCTGGCGGGGACGCAACGACCTGTGGTTCACCCCGGCAGGGATGTTCGCCCCCGCGCGGGCGGGTGGGGACTCCCCGGCGCAGACCGCTTTCCTGTTCTGCGGCTTGGAGGACAAGTTCACCCCGCGGATCGACGATGTCTGCGAACACTTCGGGCTGACGAAGCCGACCCTCGACGACACCGGGATGCTCGGCCGGCATGGCGTCGCGAGCGTTGAGGTCGGCCGGATCCTCGATGTGGCGCTGCGGCGGCTCGGGATCATCCCGGACCTCGTCGGCGGCCACAGCATCGGCGAGTGGAACGCGATGATCTCCTGCGGGCTGATCACCGACGAGTACACCGACGACTTCCTCGCCGGCTTCGACCCGACAGCCCTGGAGGTGCCGGGGGTCGTCTTCGGCGCGCTCGGCTGCGGCGCGCAGCGCGCGACGGAGGTCATCGCCGGGCTCGACGAGGTCGTCGTCTCCCACGACAACTGCCCGCATCAGTCGATCATCTGTGGGCGGGAGGACAGCGTGCGTACCACGCTGGACCGGCTGCGCCGCGACGGCGTGCTGGGCCAGATCCTGCCGTTCCGGTCAGGGTTCCACTCCCCGTTCCTCGAACCGTACCTGGACCCGATGCGGGCGCGGCTCGCCCGCACCACGTTCGTCGAGGCGAGCGTGCCGATCTGGTCGGCGACCACGGTGGCGCCCTACCCGAGCGACCACGACGCCATCCGCGCGCTCGCTCTTCGACACCTGGTCGAACCGGTACGCTTCCGCCAGCTCGTCGAGCGGCTGCGCGAGCGCGGGGTGCGTGCCTTCATCCAGGTCGGAGTGGGCAGCGTCGCGGGATTCGTCGACGACACCCTGCCCGGCAACGACCATCTCTCGTTGGTCACGAATACCGTGAAGCGTCCCGGGCTGGACCAGCTGCGGCGGGTCGCGGCGGCGATGTGGGCGGAAGGCGCCGCGCCCCGGATGGACCTGCTGCCCTGCCGGTCGCGACCCGCGCCGGCGGTGCCGCCGCTCCCCCGGGCGGCCAACGGACCGCACCGCGTCGGCGCCCCGGTGCGGTTGAGCCTCGGCACCCCCCTGATCCGCCTCGGCGGCGGGGCCGGCGACCTGCTCAACCCGGGCAGTGCCGATCGGACCCACCGGAACCCGCCGGCCTGGGCCGAAGGTGACGTGCCGACGCATCCGGTGATTGCCGAGCTGCGGGCCGCGCTCGCCGAGGCGGACGCGGTGATGTCCACCGTGGTCGACCGCTGGTCGCATGGGGCGACGCCGGCTCGGGTCCCCCCGCCCGGATCGG
>NZ_MRUJ01000130.1:0-13615 GCF_002099325.1 Frankia sp. KB5
GGCCGCCGCCGCCACGACCGGTCGCCCGAACCGGCGGAACGGGCCCACCGTGGAGACGAGCACGTCCCCGGTGCCGAGCCCGAGCAGGCGGGCCAGCGACGCGCCGTCGGCCGCGTCAACCACGTCGGCCGCGTCAGCCACGGTGGCCGCGTCAACCACGTCGGCCGCGTCAGCCACGGTGGTCTCCAGGCCGTCGTAGGCGGCGGCGAGGGCACGGACCCTGGTCTCCGTGCGGCCGGCGAGGACAGGTCGGTGCCCGGCAGCCACGAGTTCCGCGGTCACCAGCCGGCCGGTGTAACCGGTCGCGCCGAACACTACGATACGGGCCGTCATGGGTCCCGACGTTATGCCCATCTGTCGAAGGTGGCCCTTGAGACGTTACTTTGGCACGTAGGGGCCTGCACACCCCACAATGATGCGCACCCGTCCGAGGAGGCGCGTGTGCGTAAGGTACTGGTTGCAAATCGTAGCGAGATCGCCGTCCGTGTTTTCCGAGCCGCTCAGGAACTGGGCCTGCGCACGGTGGCGGTCTACACGCCCGAAGACGTTTCCGCGCTGCACCGGACAAAGGCGTCCGAGGCCTACGAGATCGGTGGCCCCGGGCACCCGGTGCGCGGATACCTGGACATCGATGCCCTGCTCACCGTGGCCAAGCAGGCGGAGGCCGACGCGCTGCACCCCGGCTACGGCTTCCTGTCGGAGTCGGCGGTGCTCGCCGATGCGTGCGCCACCGCCGGCGTCACCTTCGTCGGACCGCCCCCGGCGGTCCTGCGGCTGACCGGAGACAAGGTCGCCGCCCGGGACGCCGCGCTGGCCGCCGGGCTGCCGGTGCTGCGCGCCTCGGTGCCGCTGCCGGAGGGCGCCGGGGCGCTCGCCGCCGCCGAGGAGGTCGGCTTCCCGCTGTTCGTCAAGGCCTCCGCCGGTGGTGGGGGGCGCGGCCTGCGGCGGGTGGAACGCCCCGCCGACCTCGCCGACGCGGTGGCGAGCGCGTCCCGGGAGGCCGCCGCCGCCTTCGGGGACGRCACGATCTTCCTGGAGCAGGCGGTGGACCGGCCGCGCCACATCGAGGTCCAGATCCTGGCCGACGCCTACGGCAACATCATCCATCTGTACGAGCGGGACTGCTCGGTGCAGCGCCGGCACCAGAAGGTCGTGGAGATCGCCCCGGCGCCGCAGCTCGACGAGGCGGTCCGGGCGAGCATCTGCGCCGACGCGGTGCGGTTCGCCCGGCATGTCGGCTATGTCAATGCGGGCACGGTCGAGTTTCTTCTCGGCGCCGACGACCGGTACACGTTCATGGAGATGAATCCCCGGATCCAGGTCGAGCACACGGTCACCGAGGAGGTCACCGGGGTTGATCTGGTCGCGGCGCAGCTGCGGATCGCTGATGGGGAGAGCCTGGCCGGCCTCAACCTCACCCAGGAGCAGATCGTCCTGCGCAGCACCGCCATCCAGTGCCGGGTCACCACCGAGGATCCCTCGGATGGCTTCCGGCCCGACATCGGGACGATCAGCTTCTACCAGTCACCCGGCGGTCCGGGGGTGCGCCTCGACGGCGCCACGTACCCGGGGGCCGAAGTCAGCCCGTACTTCGACTCGTTGCTGGTGAAGCTGACGACCCGGGGTAACACGCTGGAGAAGGCGGCGCGGCGCGCCCGGCGGGCGCTGAACGAGTTCCGGGTCCGCGGGGTGCGCACGAACATCGACTTCCTGGTGCGGCTCCTCGCTGACCCCGGCTTCCTCGCCGGCGGGGTGAGCACGTCGTTCATCGATGAACGGCCGGAGCTGCTCGCTCCCGGCAAGGGGGCGGACCCGACCAGCCGGCTGCTGGCTCGCCTCGCCGAGAGCACGGTGAACGGATTCCCGCGCCCGGCGGTCGCCCTGACCGACCCCCGGGAGTTGCTGCCGCCCGCGCCCGCGCAGGTGGCGGCGTCCGGCGGCACGGCGTCCGGCGGCACGCAGCCGCCGGCGGGATCCCGGCAGCTGCTGACGGAGCTCGGGCCGGCGGGCTGGGCGGCGTGGCTGCGYGCCCAGGAGGCGCTGGCCGTCACCGACACCACCCTGCGTGACGCCCACCAGTCGCTGCTGGCCACGAGGCTGCGCAGCTTCGACATCCTGGCGGCCGCCCCGTCGTACGCCGCGCTGACGCCGAACCTGCTGAGCCTGGAGGCCTGGGGCGGGGCGACCTACGATGTCGCGCTGCGCTTTCTCGCGGAGGATCCGTGGGAGCGGCTCGCCGCGCTGCGCCAGGCCGCGCCGAACATCTGCCTGCAGATGCTGCTGCGGGGGCGCAACGCGGTCGGGTACACCCCCTACCCGGACGACGTCGTCCGGGCGTTCGTCGCCGAGGCCGCGGCGACCGGCGTCGACATCTTCCGGATCTTCGATGCGCTGAACGACATCGAGCAGATGCGCCCGGCGATCGAGGCGGTGCTCGGTACCGGGGCGATCGCCGAAGGGACGCTCTGCTACACCGGTGACCTCTCCGACCCGGCGGAGCGGATCTACACCCTCGACTACTACCTGCGCCTCGCCGAAGAGCTCGTCGAGACGGGTGTGCATGTGCTTGCCGTGAAGGACATGGCGGGACTRCTGCGCCCGGCGGCGGCGGCCACGCTGGTGACGGCCCTGCGGGAGCGTTTCGACCGGCCCGTCCACCTGCATACCCACGACACCGCGGGCGGCCAGCTCGCCACCCTGCTCGCGGCGTCCGCGGCCGGGGTGGACGCGGTGGACGCCGCCGCCGCGCCGATGTCCGGCGGCACCAGCCAGGTCAACATGTCCGCGCTGGTGGCGGCGACCGACCACACTCCCCGGGCGACCGGCATCGCGCTGTCCGCGCTGTCCGCGATGGAGCCGTACTGGGAGGCTGTGCGCGACCTCTACGCCCCGTTCGAGGCGGGGCTGCGGGCCCCGACCGGGGCCGTGTACCGGCACGAGATTCCCGGCGGCCAGCTGACGAACCTGCGTCAGCAGGCGATCGCGCTGGGACTGGGGGACCGGTGGGCCGAGGTCACCGAGTGCTACGCGATCGCCAACGAGCTGCTCGGCAAGCCCATCAAGGTGACGCCGACCAGCAAGGTCGTCGGTGACCTGGCTCTGTTCATCGCCGGCGGATCCGTCGACGTGGACCGGTTGCGTGCGCATCCCGAGGAGTTCGACCTGCCGGCCAGCGTGCTCGGCTACCTCGCGGGTGAACTCGGCACGCCGCCGGCAGGCTTCGCCGAACCGTTCCGGGAACGGGCGCTGGCCGGGCGCCGTCCGTCGCCGCCGTCCGTCGACCTCGACGCGGCGGACGCCGACGAGCTCTCCTTCCCGGGGGCCCGGCGGGTGGCCCTGTCCAGGCTGCTCTTCCCCGGCCCGTGGAAGGACTATCTGCGGGCGGTGGACGCCTACGGGGACTCCTCCGTGGTCCCGACCGACGGCTTTTTGTACGGGCTGCGGCCTGGCGTTCCGCTCACCGTCACCCTGGAGCCCGGGGTAGAGATCATCGTGGAGCTGGAGACGCTCTCCGAACCGGACGACTCCGCGATGCGCACCCTGTACCTGCGGGTCAACGGCCAGCCCCGGCCGGTGCGGGTCCGGGACGCGTCCATCACGGCCACCACCACGGCGGCCCGTCGGGCGGACGCCGCCGATCCGAACCAGGTGGGCGCCGGGCTGCCGGGCATCGTCACGTTCAGCGTCGCGGTGGGCGACACGGTGACGAAGGGCCAGCGGCTGGCGGTGGTGGAGGCGATGAAGATGGAGGCCGCGGTGACCAGCCCGGTGGGCGGGACCGTCGTGGAGCTCGTCCGCTCCAGCGGCGACTCCGTCGAGGTCGGCGACCTGCTGCTTACTCTGCGTTCCTGATCTCGCCGGTCGGGGCCCGCCTCCGCGGGGGTGTCGTGGCCGGGGGCATCCCGGCCACGTTCCTCGCCTCCCGGTCCGGGCGGAAAACCCAGGCGCGTAGCAGAAGGAACCGGATGACCGTGGAGGCCAGGTTCGCCAGCACCAGCACGGAGAGTTCGAGGCCGCGGCCGGGGTTCGTGCTCGCCGCGTGCAGGAGCGCGAGCGAACCGCTGGTCAGGCCGAGGCCGACGGCGAACACCACCAGGCCCTGCAGATGGTGGCGACCGGCGCGCCGCGGACCGGTGAGACCGAAGGTCAGCCGCCGGTTCGCCGCGGTGTTCGCGACCGCCGTGAGAAGCAGCGACAGCAGGTTCGCGATCTGCGCCCCGGTGACTGTCCGCAGCAGGACGAAGAGCACCAGATAGGACAGCGTGCTGGCGACCCCGATCGCGGCGAATCGCAGGAGCTGACCGGCGAGTCCCTTCGGTACCCCCGGGACCTCGACGACCTTGCCCTCCTCGGCGTGGCCGGCGGTGAGCGGACCTCGGCCGAACTCCTGGTGCAGCTTGGCGAGCGGCAGCTTTCCGCTGCCGAACGCCCGCAAGAGGCGGACCACACCCTTCAGGTCGGCGATGGCCGTGGCGAGGACGTCGACGCGGCTGTCCGGATCATCGATCCAGTCGACCGGGACCTCGTGGATGCGCATCCCGGCCCGTTCGGCCAGGACGAGCAGTTCGGTGTCGAAGAACCAGCCGCTATCCTCCACCAGGGGTAGCAGGCCCGCCGCGGCGTCGGCGCGGATCGCCTTGAAGCCGCACTGCGCGTCGGAGAACCGGGCCGCCAGGGTCCTGCGGAGGATCAGGTTGTAGCAGCGGGAGATCACCTCCCGGCGCGGTCCCCGCACGACCCGGGAGGCGGGGGAGAGCCGGGTGCCGATAGCGAGATCCGAGTGGCCGCTGATGAGCGGAGCCACCAGGGGCAGCAGCGCGGCGAGGTCGGTCGACAGGTCGACGTCCATGTAGGCGAGCACCGGTGCGGGCGAGAGGCCCCAGGCCGCCCGCAGTGCCCGGCCGCGGCCCTTGGCCTCGAGGTGGATCGCGGYGACCTCGGGGAGCTCCTTCTCCAACGCCTGGGCGATGGCCAGGGTGCCGTCGGTGCTGGCGTTGTCGGCGATCGTGATCTGAAAGGGGTACGGGAACGTCCCGGTCAGGTGGGCGTACAGCCGTCGGACGCAGGGGGCGAGGTCGTTCTCCTCGTTGTACACGGGGATGACGACGTCCAGCACCGGGCGCGGACGGCCGCCGTCCGGCCCGAGCCACCCGGGCTGATGATGTTGAACGGGAATGCTCTCTCCGGTGCTCCCGGTCGTCTCGAAGGTCCCGGTCATCACGGTCATCCCGGAGATCACGGTCGTCGAGGAAGGCATCCGTGTCATCGTCATGCTCTCCACCCTCGGTTCGGGAGCTGTGCCGCTCGTGTGCCGATGCTGTGCGCCTGCTGTGAGCGCCGGCCGGGCTGAGGACCGTCTCGGTGGTTGTGGTTGTGGTGCGGAGCGGATTGGAACCATAACTGTGAGGCATCGCGTCGGTGAGGCATCGCGCCAACGCGGTGACGCCCACCAGGAGGATCGCGACGGCGATCGCGGCATCCTGGTGGGCGTCGCGTTCACCCGTGGCCCACGGGCTGGACGCCCGTCCGCGTCAGGCCACCGCAGCGTCAGGCAGTGACGCCGGTGCCCGTCGTGGAGCCGGTGGTGGCGCCGGTCTTCGGTGCGGTCAGGTCGTAGAGGGTCACGCCGTCGACCGTCTTCGAGGTGAAGTTCTCCGTCACCCAGCTGGAGATCTCCCGTGAGGACGAGCTACCGCCGTTGGCCTGACCGAAGCCGCCGCCGCCGCCGATGAAGTAGTGGATCTTTCCTTCGGCGACGTACTGCTTGAACTGCGCCAGGGTGGGCGAGGGGTCGCTCCCGTTGAACCCGCCGACCGGCATGACCGGGTCCTGGGTCGCGAGCTGGTATCCGGCCGCGCTGTTCGAACCGACCGCGGCGGCGACCCAGGTGTAGGAGTCCGCGTTCTGCCTGAGCAGCTTCACGATCGTGTTGCTGGGAGTGACGGCGCTGAGTAGACCGCCTGGGCCACCGCCCCGGCTCTCCCGCCCGCCGAGGATCCCGTTCCCCGGCGTGGTGGTTCCGGTCCCGRCACCACCACCGGCCTGGCCGGGCATGCCGCCCTGGCCGCCGGGCATCTGCTGCCCACCGCCGGGGAAGGCCCCGCCGGGGAAGATTCCACCACCCTGTGGGCCGCCCTGTGCCCCGCGGCCCATCCCCCGCGGCGGGAAGCCCCGCTGACGGCCGGCCTGCAGGCCGCCCTGGCCCATGCGGAAGAAGCGGCCGCCACCCGGCCCGCCGAAGCCGGCGCCGGCGGGACCCGCCGCCGGGATCGAGCCGGTGTGCGGGGTCGCCGCGGTGGCGATGGCATACGAGCCGGGTCCGAGGAGCCCGGCGACCAGCGCCACGGTGGCGACACCGAGCGCGGCCCGCCGCGGCAGTCGGATGGCCGCGAGGAACCCGAGCGCCGCGATGATCCCGGCGACGAGCACGGCGTACCGGATCCATGGATGCCACTGGGGGGTGCGGTTCAACAGGGTGTAGCACCAGGCGGCGGTGGCGGCCATCGTGGCAGCCGAGACCACGGCGGCGGCGGGATGCCGGCGATGACGCCAGAGCAGCGCGCAGCCCATCCCCACCAGGGCACCGACCGCCGGGGCGAGCGCCACCGTGTAGTAGGCGTGGAAGATGCCCTTCATCTGGCTGAAGACGATGCCGGTGACGAGCAGCCAGCCGCCCCAGAGAAGGAAGGCGGCGCGGGCGCGGTTCGTCCGCGGGGCGCGCCGGGTGATCCACAGGCCGGCGACGAGCAGGATCAGTGCCGTCGGGAGCAGCCAGGAGATCTGACCGCCGACTTCCGAGCCGAACATGCGGGTCCAACCGGCCTGGCCCCACATGCCGCCCCCGCGGCCGCCCGGACCCCCGGGGCCGAAGATGACCGTGCCGCCGCCGGGAGCGGCGCCTGCCGCGCCGTTCCCGATGGATTCCGGCAGGCCGCCCATCCGGCCGCCCCGGCCACCGCCAACGCTGCCGGTCTCGTTGCCGGTAAGTCGGCCGAGTCCGTTGTAGCCGAGGGTGAGCTCCAGCAGGCTGTTGTGCTGTGAACCCCCGATGTAGGGGCGGGAGGACGCCGGAACGAGCTCCACGATCGCGATGAAGAGGCCGGCGGGGATCAGCAGTCCGAGCCCCGCGGCCAGGGTCTGCCGGACGCGCCGCCAGAACGAGGTCGGCGCGGTCACCAGGTACACCAGCGCGAAGACGGGGACGACGAGCAGTGCCTGCAGCAGCTTCGTCAGGAAGGCGAAGCTGACCAGGACCCCGGCGAACACCAGCCAGCGGGTGCTCGCCTGCTCGATCGCCCGCAACGTCGCGTAGGCCGCGGCGACCAGGAGCAGCACGAGCAGGGCGTCCGGGTTGTTGAACCGGAACATCAGGGCCGCGACCGGGGTCAGGGCCAGCACCGCGCCGGCGAGCAGGCCCGCACCGGCGGAGAACTGCCGCCGCACGGTCTGGTAAAGCAGGYCGACGGTGGCGACACCCATCAGCGCCTGGGGCACGAGGATGCTCCAGGCGCTGAGGCCGAAGATCCGGACGGACAGCGCCATGACCCACAGGGAGGCCGGCGGCTTGTCGACCGTGATTGAGTTGGCGGCGTCCGAGGAACCGTAGAAGAACGCCTTCCAGCTCACCGAGCCGRCCTGGACCGCGGCCGAGTAGAACGCGTTCGCCCACCCCGACGCGCCGAGGCCCCACAGGTAGAGCACACCCGTGCCCACCAGCAGGGTGACCAGTGCAGGTCGGACCCAGCGGGCGTCCTCGGCGGATACGTCTTCGGCGGATACGAGGCCACCGGAGCCGCCGACCGGGAGCCCGGTCTCGGTGGGGGCGTCGGGGGAGGGCACGTGGTGGGGCTGGTCCCTGGTCCACGGCATGCGCCGCCGATGTCCAGGGGCCCGACCGCCTCCGGAGAGGGGCACCGGGTCGGTGAGTATGGGCGACATGGGGATCACTGTCGACCGCGGACCTTTCGGCTTCTTGTGATCTACCTGTGCGCAGGCTGTGAAGCTCGGTCGGGGTGCGTCGGGCCGGTCAGGCGGGCAGGCTCGGACGGGACCGTCTCCGAGGGGGGGAGGCATCGGGGCAGCTCGACCATGAAGGCGGTGCGTCCCGGCTCGCTCGTGGCCCGCACGTGCCCGTGATGTGCCTCGACGACGGCGGCGACGATGGCGAGCCCCAGCCCGGTGCTACCGGCGGCGCGGGACCGCGAGCTGTCGCCGCGCGCGAAGCGTTGGAAGACCTCGGGGAGCAGATCCGGAGGGATGCCCGGGCCGTCRTCCACGACCGCGAGGATCGCCGTGGGGCCGCTCACGGTCAGGCTCGCCGTGACCTGGGTGCCAGGCGGCGTGTGGGTGCGGGCGTTGGCCAGCAGGTTCGCGAGAACCTGGTGCAGGCGGGCCGGGTCCCCGGTGACCGTGACCGGCTCCTCGGGCAGGTCGAGAGCGAAGCGGTGGCCCGGGGCAGCCACGTGCGCGTCGTTGACCGCGTTGACGATCAGCCGGGAGACGTCCACCGGTTCCCGGACCAGGTCCCGACCGGAGTCGAGCCGGGCGAGCAGCAGCAGGTCGGAGACCAGCGCCGTCATCCGCGCGCTTTCGGACTCGACCCGGCTCATCGCGTAGGTGACGTCCGCGGGGACGTGCTCGCGGGTCCGGCGGGTCAGCTCGGCGTACCCGCTGATCGCCGCGAGCGGAGTGCGCAGTTCGTGGCTGACGTCGGCGAGGAACTGGCGCATCCGCATCTCGCTCGCGTGGCGGGCGGCCAGCGCGGCACCGATGTGGCCGAGCATCCGGTTGAGCGCCGCCCCGACCTGGCCGACCTCTGTGCGCGGGTCGGTGTCTACCTGCGGCACCCRCACCGACAGGGCCACCTCACCCCGGTCGAGGGGTAGCTCGGCGACCCGGGAGGCCGTCGCTGCGACCCGCCGCAGCGGTCGCAGCGTGACGCGGACGATCGCCGTGCCGGCGATCGCGGCGGCCGCGACCCCCACCAGCGCCACCACCCCAGCGATCATTGTCATCCTGGTGAGGGTCGCGTTCACCTGTTTCATCGGCAGCCCGGTGACGACGATCATATCGTCATGGGTGGTCCTCGCGAGGAGCCGATAGTCACCCTGATCGCCGAACGCCCGGGTATACGGCCGCAGGTAGGCGGGAATGCCCGCGACGACGGCGGTCTCGGCGGTGGTCAGCTCCTTCCCCTCGCCGGCGGTATCGATGAAGGCCCCGTAGGTTCCATCCTCGCCCACGACGGCTCCCAGCGTTCCCGGATCGACCGGTCCACGGAAGAACCGGCGGACCCGCAGCTGCTGCGGGCTGAGGCTGGACGGCTGGTCGGCGGCAGCGGAGTCGGCGGCAGCGGTGGCAGCGGAGTCGGTGGCAGCGGAGTCGGCGGCAGCGGTGGCAGCGGAGTCGGCGGCGGCCGGGGCCGGGAGGGCCGGCAGGGCCGGGAAGGACGGGAGGTTCTGGAGAAAGGTGGGTTCCGGCCGGTCCCATCGCCCGCTGGCCTCCCGCAGCCGCCTGTCGAGCTGGTCGACGAGGACTCCTCGCAGCGCGACGGCGGTGACGAACACGATCACCAGCGAGACGGTCGCCAGCAGGAGCATCAGTAGGGCGAGCAGCCGGGTGCGCAGTGACCAGCGCGAGGGCGCGACCGGCACGATCCGGACCCGGTGAGCCGGGGAGCTCATGCCGGGCCCGGCGAGGTGCCCCTCGATGACGGGGTGGCGGAGGTCCTCGGTGCCAGCGCCGGATCKGCCGGCCGCAGGACGTAYCCGGCCCCGCGCATCGTGTGGATCATCGGGGGGCGGCCGGCGTCGATCTTCTTGCGCAGGTACGAGACGTAGAGCTCGACGACGTTCGCCTGGCCGCCGAAGTCGTAGTTCCAGACCCGGTCGAGGATCTGGGCCTTGCTGAGCACCCGGCGTGGGTTGCGCATGAAGAAGCGCAGCAGCTCGAACTCGGTGGCGGTGAGGTGCACCGGCTGGCCGGCGCGCTGCACCTCCCGGCTCTCCTCGTCCATCGTGAGATCGCCGACGACGAGCCGGGCGCCCTGCAACGCCTCGGTGGTGCGCGCGGCGCGGCGCATCAGTCCGCGCAGCCGCGCGACGAGCTCCTCGAGACTGAACGGCTTCGTGACGTAGTCGTCGCCGCCGGCGGTGAGCCCCGCCACCCGGTCCTCGACGGCGTCCCGGGCGGTCAGAAACAGCACCGGTACGTCCGGGCTCTCCGCCCGCAGGCGCCGAAGCACCTCCAAGCCGTCCATGTCGGGCAGCATGATATCGAGAACCACCGCGTCCGGCCGGAAGTCGCGGGCGAGCCGCAGCGCTCCGCGACCATCCGCGGCGCTGCGCACTTCCCACCCCTCGTAGCGCAGCGCCATCGACAGCAGCTCCGCCAGTGTTGTCTCGTCGTCCACCACGAGGACCCGCACCGGTTGCATGGTGTCAGCTTCGCCTCCTTGGCTGGCTGTTACCTGAGGTCTTGCTGTGAGCCTGCTGTGAATGCCGGGTCTGTGAATGCCCGGYGGGGCCGCGGAATCGTAGGCGTGCCACTCGCCGCGATGTCCATCGACGAGACGACCGGGACCCCCTCGAATGGCAGCCTCTCCCGGGGTGGCGGGCCCGACGGCTTGGATGGGATGGACACCACGCTCGATCAAGTATTGCACCACATTTTGCCAAGATTTTATCTTGGTGAGACCAATGAGGGCGAGAGTAGTGAGGGATGGGTGAATCTCAACGAGATCACGATGTGATCTGTCGTCGGGTTGACCGTCGGAGTATCCCCCTTCAGGGGGTTCACCTGCGCAAACTGGGTAGGTGCACAGCATGGCTCGCCACAGTCGTCCTCGGTCCGCCGTCCGCGGTAACCGTCCCCGTATCGTGCGCCGGGTGGTACTGCCCACCGCAACTCTGGTCACCGCGGGAGTCGTGACCGTGGGTACGGCGTTTGCCTGTTCCAGGTCGTCCTCAGTGGCRTCGGTTCCCGGGGAAACCAGCCGCGTCGTCGCTGCCGTGGCTCGCGGCGCCGGCACCTTCCCGCCGTCGGCCGGGGATGCGGACGCGATTGCCGAGGCGGTCCGGACGAGCTCGTTCACCGCGAATGTTCCGCCGCAGAACTACGAGGTCACCGGAACCACCCTGGCCGCCAGCGACCCGAGCTGGGCACTGACCGAGCTGCGCCCGACCGTGGCCGATCTCGACCGGGCCGAGGGTGTACTGCATCACACGGGCTCCGGGTGGGAACTGGTCCAGCTCGGTACCTACGAGGTCGGGTGTGGCGTCGCGCCCGAGGCGGTGCTGGACGACCTCGGCCTGCAGTGCCCGCCACGGGACGGCGCGGTCTTTCCGACCTGATCTCCGGGAGTTCCGGGATCTCCGGGAGTTCCGGGATCTCCGGGCGGCGGCTGTGCCTGCCGGGACGGCCGGAGCGTCAGGGGGTGTAGATGATGTCCCAGAGCCGAGCGGTCATGTCGGTACTGGTGGTGGCGAGCAGGAGGCCGTAGGGGGCGAACGCGCAGCTCATCACCGTGCTGCTGTGCCCGGTGAGGGTGGCGATCGCGGACCCGGTCGCGACGTCCCACAGTTGCGCGGTGTCGTCGGTGCTCGCCGTCGCCAGCAGGTGGCCGTCCGGGGAGAAGGCGCAGCTCTGCGCCGAACCCGGCAGAGTGAGCACGGTGGTGCCGCTGGAGGCGTCGGTGAGCCGGGTGCCCTCGTTGCCGCTCGTCGCGAGCAGCCGGCCGTCGGGGGAGAAGGCGCATCCGCCGGCGAAGTTCGTGTGCCCCGGCAGGCTCATGATGATCTCGCCAACCGTGACGTCCCACAGCAGGGTGGACTCCGCGCCGGCGGTGACCAGCAGCCGGCCGTCGGGGGAGAAGGCGCAGCCGTAGACCGAGCCGCGATGGCCGTTGAGGGTGGCAAGGTTTTTCCCGGTCGACGAACCCCACAGCCGGACGGTGCGGTCGGTACTGGTCGTGGCGAGCAGGCTGCCGTCCGGGGAGAAGGCGCAGCCGTACACGGGTCCCCGGTGCCCGGTCAGGGTCACCGTCTGGCGGGCGGCGTCAACGTCCCAGATGCGGGCCGTCTTGTCGCTGCCGGTGGTGGCGAGCAGCTTGCCGTCCGGGGAAAAGGCGCAGCCGTGCACGACCAGGCTCTTGCGTCCGCTGAGTGTGACCGACGTTCGGCCGGTGGCGACGTCCCACAGCCGGGTGCCGTCCTTGCTGGTGGTGGCGAGCAGCTTGCCGTCCGGGGAGAAGGCCGCCGAGGTGACGTCGCGTTCGTGTCCCTTGAGGGTGGCCCGCGCGGTGACCTCGACGTGGTGGGACGGGCGGCTGCTGCGCTCGAAGCCGCGCAGGTCCGCCGGCACCGCCGACCCCATCGGCACCGGCCCGGACGGAAGTGTGGTCGCCAACCAGTCGGCGTCGCGGACCGGAGTGCCGGGTGCCGCGTGGGTGTGGATGAGGCTACCCGGCGCCTCGGCGGCCAGGTCGAACAGGGAACCGTCGGTGAGGCGGACCCGCGCCAGCACGGCGCTCGCGTCGAAGCGCTCCCCGGGCTCGACGAGCCAGCGCACCATCGTCGCCCGCCCGCCGGGGATGTCCCAGCGAGCCGGTTGCAGGACCGGATTCGGGCGCGCCGCGGTGGTCCGGCGGGTGGAGACCGAGCTTGCCCAGGCGGCGGCGCCGAGCACCACGGCGAGCTCGGGATCGGCGGGGAGGTAGATCTGCTGCCCCGGCCAGTCGGTGCCGACCCCGAGCCGACCTTCGAGGATGTCGGTGACGACCGGGATCCGGGAGCTGCCACCGACGAGGAGCACCCCACTCAGCTTGTCCGGTCCGTAACCGGAGGACTTCAGCAAGTGCTGGCAGCAGGCCATCGTGCGGGCCAGGATGGGGGAGGCGAGCTGGGCGAACCGGTCACGCTGCATGCTGACCAGCAGGCCGGCCGGGCTGAAAACATCCTCCACCACGGCGATGTCGGAGAGTTGATGTTTCACTGCCCGGGCGAAGTCGAGCAGCTCGTGGCGGGTCCGGTTGGCCGTGGTCTGGAACGTCTCGCCGATCCCGGGCGGATTCAGTAGCGGTTCCAGCCCCGGCCCGTACAACCCCAGGATCTCGTCGAACAGAATCTGGTCGAGTTCGCGGCCGCCGCAGTCGTGCAGAGCCGAGTGGGAGAGCATCTCGTGCCGGCCGTCCTCACCGACCGCGACCAGCGCCCCCTCGAACGTCCCGCCGCCCAGGTCGTACACGAGCATGAGCGAGCCGGGCTCGGGCGCGACGCCGACCACCGGCGACCAGGCCGCCGCGACCGGCTCGGCGAGCAGGTCCACGTCGACGAACCCGGCGGCCTCCGCTGCGGCGATCATCGTCCGGCGCAGCGGGCCGGCGGGATCGTAGCTCGCCGGTATCGTGACGACGGCCCGCGACAGCGCCGCACCACCGAGCTGCTGTTCGGCCTCGGCCTTCAGCGCGGACAGCACCGCGGTCACCAGCACGTGCGCCGGATAGCTGCGGCCGTCGAGTGACACGGCGCTGTCCCGGGCCAGATCGCGCTTGACCTCGCCGCGGTACGCCGCGGGCCAGATCCGCTTGCGCCGCTCGGCGAGCGTGCCGACGATCAGG